>CBDUZM010000137.1:0-7481 GCA_965371685.1 uncultured Spirochaetaceae bacterium
TTTATCGGCAAGGACTTTTTCCTTTGCCAGTGTTTCTTCCGGGATCTCAATGTCGAGATCGGTTTGGACATAGCTCATGCAGGCAAGAACATAACCCTTTCTTATCTCCTGACGGGTCAGCTTGCCTGATATTTCACCACTTACCTCGCCTTTTTTTACGACCATCTTACAGCGGCCGCATAGTCCATCCCCGCCGCACAAATTATTCAGTGAAATCTGCGCTTTTAGAGCTGCTTCGAGTAGACTCGTGCCTTGCGGCACCTGGACAGTCCTCTCCTGCGGATGGAAGGTTACAGTTTGCATTCGGTTATTTCCACGCTTTATTCAGAAAAGCGGGTATCTCCTTCGAATATTCCGGGCCTATAATGACTTCCTTCCATTCCGAGGTGTCTTCGATTTCTGCGCGAAAGATGGGAAGGAGGCCCGGGATAATTAGCTTACGATGTTTCACCTTATCCGCCACTTTCTGCTCCTGCAGCGTCTTCACGACCTTTTCCGCGGATATCTTATCCCCTGCGTAAGCGTTTAAAACTCCCAAGCCTTCCGTTTCCACGACAGAGATATAGGTAGGCACTTTGCTCCTCTCCACCTCCCCTTCCACACTGTAGTAGGTGAGGGAGAAATTTGTGGTAAACAGGACGGGAGAGTTTTCATCCGGGTTCCCTATCTCGTAGAGCTTTGCTTCCACGATATTGGGAACCTGGGGATCGGTATAAATGTCCTGAATGGTAGTCATAATGGGCAGAAGCTCCCATGGTTCCATGCCGTTGATCAGGATGATACCGCCGTACTTGGCGGCAAATATAGAAGCATAAGTTGTTTCGGCTTCAGGAGAATCGGAAACGATTTCCACCATGGCAGGGTAACCGAACGGTCTGTGCTGTTTCTTGAGAGCCGCTCTCCGGGCGGTGGTGAGAGTGCGTATCGTTTCGCCTATGTTATCGCCTTTAAAAGCCAGCACCAGGTCCTCTACACCTTTGTCTTTGGCTTTTTGTGTAAGCCCGGCAAGCTCTTCCAGATCAGTTCCTGCAATGGCTAACGGTGTTTTCACTTCCGCTGCGATTGAGGCAAACTCATCAATATTGGAAGCGCCGGCTTTATAGATGAGAGGTTTTTCATCTTTAATGGCGTTCACAGCAGCTTTCATCTTTTCGGGATTTTCACCGATCAGGATGGTGGCAAGACAGCCTTTGTCCGTCACGATCTTTGCACGGGCGCCCGGATCGGAACAGCCGTCAATCTCCACAGCACAGAAAGCCACCTGCAGTTTTGAGCCGACCCGCATGAAACTGCTGTCGCTTATCTTTGCCGCCATGGCGCTCGCCTCGTCATCCGATACGGATGAAGGAATGCGAATGGCTATTCCCGTAGGGCGATGGAACTTCTCCTCATGCCGGAACAGGACCGTTTCCTGGCCGAGCTCGAACGACTTTTCGTTAGCTCCTATTTTTACCAGTTTCATGGGAGGAGCGGAAGCTTCGGCGAGAGTATCGGTTGCCTCTGCGGTTATGTGGGGACAGTCGCCCAGAGCCCTCTGTTTTGCCGCTACCTGCATGGCAAAGGCCATACAGGTGGGCAGACCGCAGTCCTTACAGTTGGTTTTTGGCAGGTTCTTGTATATCTGCATTCCTGTCAGAGCCATGTGAATCTCCTTAATAAATTGTTCTAAACTATTATAATAGGTTTCATCCTTTTAAAAAAGGGCGTCCATCTCGAGAGCAGGATGTTCCACGCCGGTCAGGTATTCCAACAGCTTGTCCGGATCTTCCGCGTCTTCCTCTGTGGCGATTTTATCGAAGAGATCCGATATACCCATCTTCTCGAGCTGCACTTTCATCCTGTCGCCCACTTCCTCTTTCAACTCCTTGCTCATCCACACGATCCTCTTCTGCGCCCCTTCCGCCGAAATAAACTTGGGGCTGGAGATATAGACTTTTCCTATCCCAATAAATCCCGGAGTCTGAACACCGCCCCCAATCTGGCCTGCCAGGGTGGAGAAGGTCATGCCGATGGGGGTCATGCCGGTAAAATCTCTATCCACGATCATAATTCCGTTGGCCTCCGGCACGATGGCTGCAATGCATTCGAAGCAGCCGCAGGAGGTCATCGGTTCCTCAATAATGGAGTAGGCGTTGAATACCTTCAAATTACCGTTGGATTTTACCTCGATGTAAGCATTGATATTCTTCCACTGTCCTGTTCCCGGCTCGAGGCACTCGCCTTTCTGCACCGGCTCGTTGGGACCGTGCTCATCGATCTGGTAGGATGCTTTACAGTCGAGCCCTGTATAGGCGCCGCAGAGACCGAGCCGCTGCGGGGTGACGATACAAACGTGGTCGGGAGCGTAGGACTGGCAGAGGGTGCAGGAGTAGAAATCCTCCACATCCTCGTCCGTCATGCCTCCGATTTTGTCGTCTCTCTGACTGTAAACTTCTCTCGCTGTCTGGACGAGTTCCTTTACCTTTGCCTTCTCGGTGTAAATAGTTACCTGAACCCGGTCGACGATCTTCGAAAACTCATCGTGCATCTTGGCGATCAGGATATCTCCGAAATGCTTTATCTTGAAACCTTTTTCGTTGGCTTCTTTACTGATCCTGACCCATACGATGGCGCGCTGGCCCATGTGGAAAATTCCGTTGGCACAGGAGATAAACTCGTGGATCCGTCTTTCAAGCACACTTTCAAAGTCTTCCTGGAATTCCCGGCCGGCGACTTTCACCACAATGCCCAGGGGATAGGCTTCCCCCTCTTTCATTTCGTCAACCTCGGGTCCGACCACCTCTACCTTGCCGTCTTCCACGTCGTCCATGGGCTCCATGCGGAGGAGCTCAAACGCATCGGTATACTTACCTCCGAACTGGACAAACATATTCTCCTTTCTCACGCGTTCCCCTTCGAATCCGGCGCCGTAAGGCACAGGTATGGGAATTTCCTCCAGTTTGATGGTCAGGCCACGCAGCTCGATGGCCCGGCTGATGATCTCGTCCAGCTTGATACCGGAGACAACGTGCTCGTAAGTACAGATTCCCGTCGGCAGTATTTCAGGCAGGTTTACATCGGAGATTACGGGAAATCCGAAGTTGATGGCGCCGGCGGCGGTGGCGTATTTTTCGTCGGTAATAAGCTGGCCGTTGTCCACTCCTTTATCCGAGCCCAGTGCCATTACAAAAGCGTACACCCTCTGCTTATTGTAGAGAAGGATTTCCCTCGCAGCTTTCATATCGCCCGGCTCCACGCCTCCGAAGGTCATGGCCGACCGGGCGGCAAAGTTGGCGGCGTGAATGGCGGCGGTTATTTCCTTGCCGTAAGGAACGATGAAGGTGTCCCAGTTCATCTCGATGCCCTCCTCGGCCAGCTGCTCTGCTATTGATTTCCCGTTGGTGTGCCCGGCGATGAAAACAAGGATGCTTCGTTCCTGAAAGCCGCGGATCAGTTTTACCGCGTCCTCATTCTTTTCCGTGCATCCTACTATAGCGACAAAACCCGGCATCCTTCCGTCTACGAGCTTGATTCCCTGAAGCCTTAAGATATTGTCGCCCGTGAATCCGAGCCAGATCCCTTCCTCGGGATTGGGACCGATTACATATTTAAGGGATTCGATGATCTCCTCGGCAATCAGGGTCGCCACTCCGGAATCGAGAGTGTCTCCCAGGTAGGGGAGCCACAGTCTGTCCGACGGGATATCGCGGAGAAGCTTCTTCGCTTCCTGAAGGGAGTATTCCAGGTCTCCCACTTTTTCCACCTTCTGGCCGAGAAAGAGAAAGATGATGGGCAGGTAGTAAGCCGTGTTGGGGTAGGCAACCTTGGCGTCTTTACCTACTTTTTCTATGGCTTTTTGAAGATCGGCTTCCGCTTGATTGACGATCTGGTGGGCGCCGCGAATGGCGGCTGTTGCGATTATCTTGGACATATATAACTCCTTAGCAAGGCTAAATTATAAACAATCTCATTCCTGGACCTGCAGGCTCACGATTTTTTTCCGGCAACAAGCCCAAGGGCTTGTGCAGTCTTTTTCCGCCTGCATTCAGGACAAAGCCTGACGCGTGAGCGGAACTCATCCCAGTCGAATTTCACTTTTTCCAGTATCTGTGCGCCCAGCGGTTCGGTAACCAGCCTGTTCCCGCATTCTTCACAAACCAGGAGCTTCGCTCTCGACTTGAAGGGAGATATCTCCGCCTCTCCCGTATCTTCGTGAATCCTAACCTGTATGGTTCCCACGGGACAGACAGCGGCACAGGCGCCGCAGGCAATGCAATCCTCCGAGGCCAGCCTGAAAGGTGTGGCTACCACACGTTCCACCCCCCTGCCGACAAAGCTTATGGCGGAGCAGCCGATGACTTCTTCGCAGACGCTGACACAGAGTCCGCAGAGAATGCAGTTCCTCTGGCTCTCCGTGATTTTTGGATAGGGTGTTCCCCGGATATCCATCCTAACGGCCAAATTTTTAAGCTCTTCGCTGTCCGGACACCGGGCGAGGAGAAGCTCCATAACGCCATTTCGCGCGCGAACAGCTTTTTCGCTGGTGACGCTTACATTTATATCACTTCGGACAGGGTAATTACAGGCAGTCACGAGCTGCTTCCAATCGCCCCTGTCCAGTTCGACCATGCATAAGCGGCAGCTGGCCGTAGTTGTTACAGCAGGATGGTAGCACAATGTGGGGATCCAAATTCCCGCTTTCCGGGCGGCGTCCAGTATGGTCGCCTCTTTCTCTACCTCTACCTTGACGCCGTCTATTGTGACAGTGGGCACCGGCACTCCTCCTTGGTATCGCTTATCGTTTTGTCTCTCTCCATATCAAATATCTTCAGACTTTTAAAATAGCGTTGAACGGACATTTTTCAAAACAGACGCCGCACTTCGTGCACTTATCCTGATCGATGACATGAGGCGCCTTTCGTTCGCCTGTGATCGCCTCAACAGGGCAGTTCTTAAGGCAGATGGTGCAGCCTTTACAGGCTTCCGGGTCGATTTCGTATGCAAAAAGACCCCGGCATTCCCTGGCCGGACAGCGGCCTTCAAAAATATGCTGCTCATATTCCTTGCGGAAGTATCGAACAGTGGAGAGGACCGGGTTGGCTGCGGTCTTTCCCAGCGCGCACAGGGCTGTCCCTTCCAGCAGCTCCGCCAGCGTTTCGAGCTTCTCCAGGTCTCCCGATTCACCCTCTCCGCGGGTAATACGTTCGAGGATGTGGAGCATCTGGGATATTCCCTCACGGCATGGCGTACACTTGCCGCAGGACTCCTCTTTCAGGAAGCCCATGAAGTATTTGGCGACATTAACCATGCATGTGTCTTCGTCCATGACGATCATTCCGCCCGAGCCCATCATGGATCCGAGCTTCGTAAGCTCATCAAAATCCACCGGAACATCCAGATGCTCGGCCGGGATACAGCCCCCGGAGGGCCCCCCGGTCTGCACCGCCTTGAAAGCCTTTCCGTCTTTGACACCTCCGCCTATTCCGTAAACTATTTCGCGAAGAGTCATACCCATGGGCACTTCAACGAGCCCTGTGTTGGCAACATTCCCCACCAGGCTGAAGACCTTTGTGCCTTTGGATCCTTCAGTACCGATCCGGGCGAACCAGTCTCCACCCTGATTGATGATGGTGGGTATATTGGCCCAGGTTTCCACGTTGTTCAGGACGGTGGGTTTTTCCTTTAACCCGCTTTCTACCGTGTGGATATATTTGGCCCGGGGTTCTCCGATCCGGCCTTCCAGCGATGCCATAAGAGCCGTGGATTCGCCGCAGATAAAGGCGCCCCCTCCTCGGTTTATGCGAACATCGAAAGAAAAGGAGCTTCCCAGAATATTTTCCCCCAAAAGTCCAAGTTCTCGAGCCTGATTGATGGCGTTTTTCAGCTGCTCCACCGCTAAAGGATATTCGTTGCGCACGTAAATGTAGCCCCGGGCGGCATCCATCGTGTACCCGCCGATTATCAATCCCTCGAGCACTGAATGGGGATTCCCCTCCATGATTGAACGGTCCATGAAAGCGCCGGGGTCTCCCTCGTCTCCGTTGCAGATAACGTATTTCGTGCTCCCTTCCGCCTTCCGACAGGAACGCCACTTGCGGGCTGTGGGGAACCCGCCGCCTCCCCGGCCTCGAAGCCCGGATTTCTCCACCTCTCCAATAATTTCATCCGGCGTCATGGATGTCAGGACCTTTGCCAGGGCCGAATATCCCCCTATCGAAAGGTAATCATCGATACTCGTGGGATCCAACTCCCCGTTCTGAGTCAGAACGAGTCTCTTCTGGGCCTTGTAGAAAGGTATTTCCTCTGCGGTGGTGTGTTTTTTTCCGGTTTCAGGATCTTCGTAGAGTAAACGCTCTACCAGCCTCCCGCTCAACACGGTCTCGCGGAATATCTCGGCCACGTCGGGCTCTTCAACACCCTGGTAAAATATTTTTCCGGGCTGGATGACCACGATGGGGCCTCGCTCACAAAAACCGTGGCAGCCCACCCGTTTTGCTTCGATTTTAATACCGTCCCCTGCAGCAGTTCCGGCTTCTTCGGCTGCTTTACAAAATAGCTCGTACAGCTTGCGGGAACCTTTTGCAGTGCAGGCCGTGCCTATACATATACTTACTGTTTTTACCGATGCACTTTTCTCTTTCTGCAGTTTTTCCCTGAGAGATTCAAGGTCCCGGGGACTTTGGATCACAGCGGCTTTACTCACGCTTCACCCCCGTTTTTATCCGATGGAAGCTCCTGGATTATCTGCAGAGCCGTATCCGGGGTGACACCGTCGTAATATTTGCCGTCCACTACCATTACCGGCGCCAGAGCACATGCGCCGACGCAGTTCACGTGCTGGAGAGTGAAGAGCCTGTCGGAGGTCGTTCCGCCGGGCTCAACTTTATACTCTTCACGAATAGTCAGAGAAATCCTATCGGCGCCTTTGAGGAAACAGACAGTTCCCATACAGAGAGTGACTTCGTGCTGCCCTTTCGGCGTAAGGCGGAAAGAAGAGTAGAAAGTTGCCACACTATAGATACGTGTTAGCGGTAATTCCAGATGCCTGGAAAGCCGTCTAAGCTCCTCGGCCGGTAGATACCCGTGTTCGAACTGAAGATCCTGCATCATAGGTATCAACATACCCACGTCGCCTTCATAACGGGAAATTATTTCTTGAACCATTGCGTCTTCCATTTTTCATCCTTACCGGTAACCTAAATAAGCTCTATGGTTACTTCCTTGCCCCTGTTTTTAAGTTCCTCCACGATCTCTCTTACCACCGACATTCTGATGCCAAGGTGCTGTGGAAGATCCGGATTCTGGTGAGCAGGATTCACAGCCTGACCTACCATGAAATGAATATGATCCATTTCCAGCACCAATCGGAGCAGGTTTGCGGCGCCATCTGTCTGAAACTTTACCGTCTCTCTATCTGCTCCCGCTCTGAGAAGCTCACTCACTTTTGTGAGGGTAAGTATTCCCTCCGATACAAGGTCGATGCTCTCCAGGTGAGCTATCGG
>CBDUZM010000138.1:0-7434 GCA_965371685.1 uncultured Spirochaetaceae bacterium
ATAAAGCGATCGGAAAGGATTGAATAATTTTGAATAAAAACGAATTTCGCTACGACACTTCCGGAAACTGGTTTAAGGGGAACACCCACATCCACACCACCCGTTCGGACGGCGGCAAAACACCGGATGAAGTCGCGAGGATGTATTCCGATGCGGGATACGATTTCATTTTCTTAACCGATCACTGGGCCGCTTCACGCTTCGAAGGGAAAGACTCCTTTCCGCTGCTCGTGTTCGACGGAATCGAGCTGGACGGCAAGGATTCCACCGGATCATTATTTCATGTTGTCTGTTTAGGAAGGTTTGAGGGACTGGATAGGACACAGGACCTCGAAGAGTCTCTTGAAACAGCGGCTTCCCAGGGAGGCATGCTGATTCTCGCCCACCCATACTGGACGGGAAACACCATTGAAGATTCACTTAGGCATAAATTCCACGGCGTCGAGATATACAATCACGTATGCACATGGTTAAACGGTAAAGGCGCCGGCGGATATCACTGGGACCGCATGCTCGAGAATTCACCCGGCATCCTTGGATTCGCCGTAGACGACGCCCATATCCAGCCCGCCCACCCCGGCTGGAACGGCGGATGGATTATGGTCAATGCGCCTGAAATCAGCCAAAAAGCGATCATGGCAGCTATTCGGAAAGGCAACTACTATTCAACCTGCGGACCCCGGTTCTCCGCAATAACCCTCGAGGACGGCAAGGTCCGGGTGAGTACGTCGCCTGTGCGCTTTATCCGCATGGCCGGACCTCAGTGGCACGGGGAACGGAGAGGCGATTTCGACGGCGGTATTCTGCACGAGGCTGCATTCGATGTGCCTGACGACTGGGATTATATGCGGATCGAAATCGAGGATGAGAACGGCAAACGGGCCTGGACAAATACTCTGTTCGATAACAGGAGTTAAAGATGAGCTCATTAAATTCAATGAAACTCCGCAGGAAAAATGCCGCTAATCGCAGGCGGCGTATTATACTCAACAATGACGGCAACGAGCCGGTGTACCTGATCAAAGAGCCGACCGCGGAAGAGATCCTGAAATACCGCACAAGCCCCTTTATCGGTTCCCATGTAGACACGCTTTTCTACTGCACCTGGAGCTCCGGTTTCGGTCTATTTCTTCACCATACAGAGGTCGGTGAAGTCTTCGTCACAAAAGAGGAAATGTTTTCGAATAACAAAACGCAGGAGCTTGTAGATGCCGGTATCGATCCTCTGAGAGTGATGAACGATTTCTGCCACAACCACGGCCTGGAGTTCTTCTGGTCTATGAGGATGAACGACACCCATGATGGATCTTCAGCCGCCTACGGCCCGGTCATGTTCCGGGCAAACCGATTCAAGCAGGATCACCCTGAGCATCTTTTAGGCAGCGAAGAAATTCCTCCACGCTACGGCGCCTGGACTGCGGTGGATTATGCCCATGATGAGATACGCGAGCTGACGTTCCGCTTTATTGAGGAAGTCTGCCGGAACTACAATGTTGACGGTATCGAGCTCGATTTCTACCGCCATCCGGTTTTCTTCAGACAACCCTCTCTCGGTTTCCCCTGCAGCCAGGTAGAGCGTGATCTGATGACCGGACTCATCCGGCGGATTCGCGGGATGATGGAAGAGGAGGCCGAAAAACGGGACCGTCCTTTTCTCCTTGCCGTTCGTGTTCCTGACGACGTCGAGTATAACCGCAAAATAGGCATTGACCTGGAACGATGGTTAGCCGAGGATCTCGTAGACCTTTACATAGCATCGGGCTACCTGCAGCTCAATACATGGGAGTACAGCGTGAGGCTGGGACACAGGTACGGCGTTAAAGTCTATCCCTCCCTCGATGAATCGAGAGTAAAGGAGGAAAACGCAACCGACGACATCACAGCAGGCATCTTTAAAAGCGCTCGCGGCAGCGTGGAATCATACAGGGCCCGTGCGGTAAATATCTGGAATGCCGGAGCGGATGGGGTATACCTCTACAACTACTTCAACCCTGAAAGCCCCATTCTTCGCGAGATGGGCGAACCGTCCGTGTTGAAAGGTCTCGATAAAACCTACTTCGCCAGCGTACGCGGCGTGGGAAGGATAGCGGGGGACGGCTTCCCCCATGAGGAAAGCATCAGTATACCCACCCTGAATCCGCAGCATCCAGAAGCTCTCTATCCCGGGAAACCGGTCACAGTGGACATCCTTGTGGGAGAAAATTTCCCGCCCCAACCAGATGCGATGCAAAAAACCCGGATAACTCTCAAACTGCAGTTACGCGGCATGGAGAGCGCGGTTAATCAAAACGGCGGTCTACGGGTGGAGTTCAACGGCAGCCGTTTGGAGCGCGGCCAAACAGCCGGAGGTTGGTTCAACTGCAAGCTGGATCCGGTTCTAATGAAAAAGGGCATGAACGCCGTGACAGTCTGCGCCGATCCTGATTCTGAGGAAGTTGCTCTCTGGTCCGATATACAGATAGCGGTCCAATACTCGTAGTATTCACCGTAACTATTTGCCGGCTTCAACCTTCCCCGTCTTGAGAAAAAAGGTAAAAAAGAAAGCCGCTGCAGCTATCCCCGTGCCCATAAGAAAGGTTGCGAAGTATCCCACCTTTGTCCAGATGATACCCCCGATTATCGGAACGATAATGGCTGCGATATGATCTATGGTCGTTCTCATGGATACATTGCCCGTAATCTCCTCGGTGGGCGAAATCTTATACAGATAAGAATTCAAAGCGACGGTTAACCCCATTGCGACTTGCGCAAGGATAAAGAGGCCTATTACTACCCTGACATCCTTTATAAACCCAAACCCTATGTATACGCCGGCCAGAAAGACATAGTAGAAAGCGAGGGTATTTCGCTCCCCCATCCTGTCCACGACTTTTCCCAGGAGCTGGTTTGTGTAAATGGTGATAATGCTGTTGACCATAAAAATAAGTGATATATTCTTCGCGCTAATGTGAAAAACGGAAACGAGCAGAAATATCGAAAAGGTTGAGGATACATGTTTCTTGCTCCCTTCAAGAAAACTGAGGATGTAGTAGAGCCAGTACTTCTTCCGAAATACAATCTTCCGCCTCGTGGAAAGGTGCCTGGCACGACTCCTCTGAGTAAACATGTACAAGCCAAAGACCACGGCAACGCCGCCGGCAATAAAGTAGAGGGTGCGGAATCCAAGACTCTCAATAAAAAAATAGACTACCGCCATCGCCAGAATCGAGGAAAGGGACCCTATACTGCGAAATTTTCCCACAGTGTGTGAAACATTTCTTTTCTCAGAGACCATCAGCACCAGTGAGGAATTTACGGTATAAAAGTAGTGAAACCCGATGCTCATCAGAATGCTGGACAGAATAAGGGCGAGAAAACTGCCGGAGAGGCCCGTCGCGACCAGTCCCAGGCCCAAAATCACCGTGCTCAACGCCGCAATATTAGCTTCTGAAAGAAAAAGGCTGATGATAGCCGCCGTAAAACCCAGGAAGCCGGGAATCTCTCTCAACGACTGTATCAATCCGATCTGCCGGCCGTCCACCGAGAAGAGCTCCACGGCAAAGTTGTTGAAGGTCGTGTGCCACAGGTTGAAGGCAAAGTAATGGGCAAAGTATGTCACCATTAATGCCCGGATGAGTTTCCTGTCTCTGTCGTTCAAGAGCCCCCCTTCGGATGTGCCTCATACAAGCCTAAACTACGGCAGCTGTCAAGGCGGATCGTCGTGCCTTTTTCATTTATATAAGTTATAGTATTCAACAGTATAAATTCCGGAGGCATCTATGCCACATGATTTTACCATCCTTGAGTATATGAAGAGGCGCTGGAAACAGGTGGACAGAAAACTTAAGTTTACAGCGGTTGATACGAAGGAATTCTTTGAATGGAAAGCTCGAACACGGGCCAAGCTGAAAGAGCTGATCGGCTACAATACCATGACTCCCGCCGATCCGGAACCCAGGATTTTACCCCCGGAAGAAAATGGTGACTACATACAGCACCACGTGGTAATTCAAACCGAACCGGATATCCGGATGCCGATGTATGTACTCGAACCAATAAAGGCTGAAAAACCTTATAAACCCATTATCGCTCCTCACGGTCACGGAGGAGGCGGGAAAACTGCTGTTGCCGGTGTCGTCAATTCCGCGGAAATAGGCGAAGCAGTAAAGCAGTACAACTACGATTACGGGAGACAGCTCTGCAAAGCGGGATTCATGGTTTTCTGCCCCGATGCCCGGGGTTTCGGGGAAAGGAAGGAGCCCACCGCGGTTCAGGATATTCTCAGCGGTTCCTGCGCCCAGCTCAACGCCATGGCCTTTCCTCTCGGCCAGACTGTGACGGGCATGTGGGCCTGGGACCTTCACCGGTTGATCGATTATATTGAGAGCCGCGATGACTGCGATTCAGGTAAGCTCTGCTGTGCGGGGCTTTCCGGAGGAGGTCTTCAAGCCCTGTGGGCCACAGCTCTCGACGACCGAATTCATGCGGCGGTAATCAGCGGCTACTTCTACGGATACGAGCAGTCCCTGTTGGAGCTGCACAACAACTGCTGGTGCAACTACATACCCCACCTTTATGAATATGTTGATATTGGTGAGATCGGCGCTCTCATCGCCCCGCGACCGCTTTTTATTGAGACGGGAGACAAGGATTCATTAAACGGGAGAGATGAAGTCAACAACGTTAAAAGACCGCTCGAGACGGTAAAAAAAGCATACCGGCTTTTCGACAAAACCGCAAATGTCAGGCATTCCATCTGTCACGGGGAACACCGGTGGTATGGCGAAGGTGTGGCCGAGTGGCTTAAGGAACAGACCGGGAGCTAGCCTTATAACCAACATGACTTCCAGAGAGCGGCTGCTGGCCGCCGCCAGGCGGCAGGAGGTGGATTATCTGCCTTGCTCCATTTACTTCAACAACAACCTCGAGGTAGACGGATACAATCTGAAAGAGGCGAAAGAGCGCATCCGTCTCCAGGCGGACCTGGGCGGCGATCCCGTTGCTTACCTTGCCATATCCAACCTTCCACATCCGGAAGTCGAGACAAGGACCTGGATAGAGGAAAAACCGGATGAAAAACACCCCATACTGTACAAGGAGTATTCAACTCCTGCCGGGAAATTGCGTTACGGAATTTATTATACTCCGGACTGGCCGTATGGAAAGAACATACCCTGGAACGATCACACAGCCAGCCATCTCCATGAACCGCTGATCAAGACACCGGACGATGCAGCGGCTTTTGCCTACATCTGGCATCCCCCTGACCAGTCATGCCTCGAAGCTGTTCGAAGCGCGAATGAAGAGACTTACGGAACAGCCGAAAAGTATCGGATTGCCGTCCAGGGATATGCAGGCGCCGGGCTGGCCACCCTGCTGTTCGTCATGGGAGCGGAAAACGCGATCCTGTTCTCCGTCGACTATCCGGAGGTCTTTCAAAGGCTCGCCGAGATCGACAGCAGAACCAATATCGAAAGGATCAAATTATGCGCGAGGGCCGGCGCCGATCTCGTGAAACGCTTCGGCGGGTACGAGCAGACCAACTTTTATAATCCCCATATATTCAGGACAGTCGTTCTCCCCCTGCTCCGCAGGGAGGTGGAGACGGCCCACGAGGAGGGCTTGCTGATCTACTATCGTGTAGTCACCGGTATGGAACCCGTACTCGACGAGATAGCATCCGCCGGATTTGACTGCATCGAGGGGGGAGAACCCCATCTGAGCGGCTGCTCGCTGGAAATGTGGCATGACGCTTTTTCCGGAAAGAGCGCCTCGTGGACCGGAATAAGCACACCCGTTCTACTCGGCAGGGGGGATACCCGGACCGTCCGCCGCGAAGTCCGTCACTGCGTCGAAGTGTTCGGCAGAACCGGTTTTATTCTGGGTATAACCAACAGTATACGGAAACACTTTCGATGGGAAAATGTGCTTGCCATGATCGATGAGTGGAAAAAGATACGATAACCTGACGCCTTATCACGGCCGATCTACAATCAGGAAGCCGTTTCTATTATCGCCGGTTCCATCGCACCGAGTTGAACATTCACCTCCATGTCGACATTGGTCCGGCCGGCAACGTTCCAGGCCAGGGGGAGCTTTTGGTTTGCAGGGATAACAAGGGGATGTGAAACTACCCTCGTATTTAACGCGAAATTGCACGCACAAAGAAATTTTCCGACCCGGGCTGAAAAAAAATCAGTACTCTTGTCAATAATTATTAATTCCTCCCCGGATGTTTCAGAATGCGTCTGTTCGGGACACCAAAGAGAAACCAGCTCTGCAACAGTCTCGCCGTGTTTGAATTTGCCGGGTTGATCGATAAGGTTCAGGACCAGATCGTCTTCAATCGCGTGCCAGACTTCAAAGTAGTGCCGGTTGATATACACAGGCCGACCATTGCCTTTGAAAACAAATCCGCACCTGTCATCAATGTTCACCCAGTGTGTCCCGGTTAAATCCAGCCTAATGTCGTCTTTGGCTGAATCGGTCGGATAGCCGGTGAAATCCCGCTCACCACCCTGCCAGTAGACCTTCCGATGGCCGCGCCGGTCATCGTATTCACCGACAATACCGTCATTAATTATGCTCAGGTAACCCTGCCTGACTCTCGGAATGACGATTTCTTCCAGCGCAGTGATACGCTCGAAAGTCAAACACCGGCCGTCCGGCAGAGAGGCAAAGAAAACTCTTCTCCGAACACTCCTCCCGGCAAGGTCCTCTATTAATAATACACAGACCGAAGCAGAGCTCTCACGAATTCTCAGCGCCGCCTGATGCGTGTTGGCGGGTCGTCCCTCCACCTCGACCTCTGCCAGCATTGATCCTTTTGCATGCCCGATCAAATTCAATCCTTCCCGGGTTGAGGGCAGGACCATGGTGCGGTTACGCCAGGAAAAACTCGTCCTTCCCCGGCTGTGCACATGCATAATCGTTCCACCGTGGGGATAAACGCGGACCCCTTCAACACGCCGCTGAAAATCATCCGGCTCACACGGTGTTTCTCCGGCGCCGCAGAGGCGATGGGCCAGGTATGCGTATGCAGCGGAACTGATCAGCCGTTCCCTCATAATCGCAGGGTCCTGCACTCCATGACAGTAACGCTTTGTTTCCGCGGGCACCAGCTGGCCGTCGTGGGCTGTCGAGGTTTTTTCAAGTGCCGCCAATGCTCTTCGTTCCAGCAGGGCGGCATCTTTGTCTTTCAGATCTATGTTCGCTATTGCATGCGTGAAACAGCGGCCTGCGAAAGCAAAATAAGGCCAGTCCATTCCCTGCACGCCGTGAGGCGTGCCGTTAAAATCGCACCAGACCTTCAGCAGGTCGTAGACATCCTTCCTGTGCCAGGATGCATGCGGCGGAACAGATTTATTCCAGAGCCGCATGAGAACAGTAGTAACCCCTCCGAGGTTGATGGAGCTTGCCATGTAGCTTGGGTGCACAAACCCATGATTCTCCGCC
>CBDUZM010000139.1:0-7380 GCA_965371685.1 uncultured Spirochaetaceae bacterium
ACATTTTTTTTATTAATTCAATATTTATTGGGTTGCGGGTGAAACCTGCGATAGGGAATTTGCAGCAATAAAGGCGCCCCCCGCTCGCCCGTTGATCTCATTACCGATAGCCTGTACTATCCCGAAGGAGGAATTGAAATGAAAATTGGATTGAGCACATACAGCCTGTCGAAGGCGATAGAATCGGAGGAGATGGATGTTCTTCAGGCGCTGCAGTGGATTGCTGACAATGGGGGCGAACATGTGGAGATTGTGCCTGCCGGATTCTCATTATCAGATAATGGAAAGCTGGTTTCCGCGCTGGTAAAAAAGGCAGGTGAGCTCAATCTGGACATCTCGAGTTACACGATCGGTGCGGGCTTTATAGATAAAAACGATGAGGAGTTTGAGGAGGAGATCAAGCGGGTAAAAAGAGAGGTAGACATCGCAAAGGCTTTGGGAGTCATGTTTATGAGACACGATGCTGCCTTTCGTCCTGCCGATAACACGAGCCTCGAACAGTTTGAGAAGGACCTGCCGATAATGGCAGAGGCCTGCCGGCGGATAGCGGATTATGCGGATGCATATGGGATTACAACCAGCGTGGAGAACCACGGATTCCATGTTCAGGCCAGTGAGCGGGTTTTGCGTCTGCTGAATGCAGTGGACAGGAAAAATTTCAAGACCACTTTGGATATCGGAAATTTCATATGTGTCGATGAGGACCCCCTCAGCGCGGTGAAGAGGAACATACAGTTTGCTTCAATGGTTCATGTAAAGGACTTCTACCTGCGTCCTGCATCCGTGAATCCGGGAGAGGGTTGGCATCTCACAGCCGGGGGGAGGTATCGCAGGGGCGCCATTGCCGGTCACGGTGATATTGGTGTCGAAGCGTTGATAAAGGTGGTGAAGGATTCGGGCTACGACGGATACATCTCCGTTGAGTTTGAGGGCATGGAAGACTGCAGGATCGGTTCGAGGATAGGCATGGAAAACACCCGGCGCTACTGGGAAAGGTGAAACCTGCGATCTGATATTACGTCACTATGGGTCTTATTTTTAAGACCTTGCAAACATCGACCAATCTATCCTTAAGGTCATCATAACAGATGTGCATGTACTGGCTTCTGAGGTTTTCGATGAACTTATTCGGATCTCCGTCAAGTTTTATACATGCATAAGGCATGTTCGGAAAACCTATTCTCTCTCTATAGAAAGTCGCCTCTTTGTCATCTATAACCTTTCCTTCCGCTATCTGCATTACATACTCATCTTCGACTCTGGCTATTCTGCCGAACGTGACTTTGCCCGGTTTTCCCACGACATTTGCGCATATAGCCCCTGCTTCTCCCTCGAGTTCCGGCGCCGTTTCAAACCTGTATTTATCTTTACTTTCGGCAAAGCCCAGAGGAGCGGCGCCGCAGTTAATCATTCTGATAACTGAGGTATCCCTCTCAACCTGTTCTACGTCCCCCTGGAAGATGACGCCGTCTGATAAGATTCTCATTATGTACATCATAAGCGAGCCTTTAGGCTCGGTTGTGCAGCCGGTTATATAACCTTCCGATAAAAGAATGGATTGGGCGATACACGGTGAGCAGTGATGATCCGACAATTCAAATGTGCATTTAACTCCCGTAAAATCGAGGCCGTAGTCTTTAATCAATTTTTTATGCGCCAGGTATATGCGAAGATTCTTCCTGACTATTTCATTATCAAAAGAATCAATGGCGCCTACCTTTTTTTTAATATCATCATAAACCTTTTTTATTTCATCCTCGGTGAACTTCTCACCCTCTAAAGGAAGAATCAAAGATTCCAGGTGTTCCGACTGAACGCCGAATTGTCTAAGCCAGTCCACATCTTCAAGCAAACCCGGTATCATACCAAGGGGGAGGCTCCCGAATTGGCCAAAGACACTCTTTCTCAATATATTCTTAACCATGGAAGCCCCGATAAACGACTTAACCTCTTTTAATGCTTTTTCATCTTCAGGTTTTCCATAAACTTCTTTGTGAATGAACCCTCCAACAGCATCCAGAGTACCTCGAATTCCCCACAGTCCAATACCCTGGGCGCCTGCTATATCATCTCCGGCCCAGCTGAGTATGGGTTTGTTTAAATCAATCAGAGCCTGTGTATATAAATTAGCCCAAAACCATGAAGGTAAAAACAATACAAGACAATCAACATCCTTCGCTTTAAACTTTTCTACAGCTTTAAATGCTTTTTCCCTGGTATCTATTACGGCTTCTTTGTTATAGTTGTCTACTTGATCTCCCTTTATTTCTCCTTTAATCAAGCCTTCATCTATGAGTTCTACTGTCTCGTATCCCAATTCAACTAATTTCCTTCTGGCTCTCTCCGCCATTCCCATAACCGGAAACGGATGGCCCATTACATCAACGTATCCGCTGTGAGCCGTTGCCGCCATGAATCCTACCCTTGCTTTTCTCTTATTCATTTTTATGGTTCTCCTTATGTCAATTGACGAATTTCTTTTTGGATCTGGTTTAAATGTTTTTTCATGGTCAGGCGTGCATTTTTAAAATCTTTGTTTTTCAGGCTGCGGAGAATATCCTGGTGGGCTTTCATATCCATCTCTAAATGTCCCGGGGCTCTGACCAGTTCTTCCCTTATAACTTCCCAAAGCCTTTCCTTCGATATATTTAAAATATACTGCATAACATTAAACAGCATTGCATTTCCGCTTGCCTTGGCAATTCTAAGATGAAAAAGCGCATCTGTTTCCAGGGTGTAACTCGAATGATTTTTCATTTCGGATTTCATTTGCCGTAAGATATTTTCTATCTCAACAATATCCTCCTTAGATGCGCTTTTTGCAGCAAGGCATGCTGCTTCGGGTTCAATAATTTTCCTGACCTCCAAGATTTCATAGGGGCTTTCTTCTGTGGCGGAAATATCCTTAATTTTACTTTTATAAAAATTATCTATATTACTGGATTTTACATATGTGCCGGAGCCTACTTTGCTTTCAAGTATCCCCACCATTTCCAAAACACTGTATGCTTCTCTTACAGAAGGCCTGCTGACTCCGAGCTTTTCCGCCACCACCCTTTCAGGAGGCAATACATCACCCGATTTGAAAACACCCTTCTGCATTTGATCCAATATCTGGTCTATTACCAGGACATATCTTTTCTTTGTCTCTATGGGTTTAAAATCCATCTGTGCCTCCTGAAAAGTTACCGCCGATCGGTATTTTTATATTTTCAAAGTAGTTATCATCGATAATACTTGGTTTCGACACCTCGAGAACAAGGGACGGTTCAAGTGCAAGTATTTCATGATATTTTTGAAGCTCAATCCTCAAAACATCGCCCTGCCTCATAATCCTCTCTTTGTCATCATAGCTCAATCTTATCCTGCCTTTTACAATAAAAAAGGTTTCGAGCTTCTCCTTGTGCATATGTTTTGGGACCGCTTGATTTTTATCAATATAAAGATATTTCCCGCAGTATCCGGCTTTGGTTTCATTGGCAATCCAGAATTCCACTTCTCCAATATCTTTAAACTTACCAAGCCCGAAATCCAGGGCCAGCGGAGTGACATCGGGCATTGTAAGCCCCCATTTTTTTACCTGCTTAAAGGCGCGGTCTGCAGCCCTTTTTGCATCTTTTCCTTTAAGTGCTATTTCAAGGCCTTTGTTAAGTTCTTTCATTTTTGACCTCCAATGCGGACCTTTCAGTTAAAAAGAATTAAATATGGGTTTAGTATAAGCTTCTTTATGGACAACAGGAACTTTGCAGCAGCAACGCCGTCAATAATCCTGTAATCATAAGTAAGACTCAAAGTAATAACAGGTTTGATAACAACCTGTCCCTCATCTGCCACGGGTTTTTTATTTATTTTGCCGATAGCAAGAATTGCACTTTCCGGCGGATTGATTATCGCCGTGAAGCTGTCAATATCATACATACCTAAATTCTTAATCGTAAATGTCGCTCCCGACATTGCAGATTGATCCGGGCTGCCTGATTGCCGTCCGATTTGATTTATTGAAAGAGAATCGGCGTTCTCAATGACCGGAGCCGCCAATCCGTCGTCTTGAGCAATTGCGATGTTAATATCCTCAAGAATGAGTATTCCTTTTCCGGTCATTGTAGAATTAATAATAGGATTTTCCTTTAAAGCTATTGCAGCAATTTTAACGAATATATCTGTATAGGAAATGTTTAAATTGCTGCTTTTAAATTTTTGCCTGAGATTGACTATTTGTGTAACATCCACATCCATTCTATGATTTGCCTGTACGGCTGTTCTTAAGTTTATCTTTTGCGGAATAGCTTCTTTCCCTTCGACAACCTCATGTTTTCCTTCAACCACCTCATGTTGAGCTGCCTTCAGCACATCGTTTTCAATAACAAGTCCTTCCGGTCCTGTGCCGGTTAAGTAATTTATATCGACTGCTTCTTCTTCTGCACGTTTTTTTGCTCTGGGTGTAATGAATACTCTTACGTTCTTTTCAAAGCCCGAAATGTCTTCACCCGGGCTGCCTATGACGGCAATAGTTTCGACGACAGGCACAATGTCACCTTCCTGTCTGATTATCTTTAGCAACGTACCTGCGGCAGGCGCCGTAATTTCCATTGCAGCTTTGTCTGTTTCTATCTCAAGAAGTAGTTGGCCTTTCTCTACTCTGTCTCCCTCTTTCAGGATCCACCTTGTGATAGTTCCTTCAACCATTTGAAGCCCTTGTTTGGGCATTATTACTCTGACTGCCATCTGTTCCCCCGGGTTTATTTATAGCATATTGTTCTTGCTGAATTGACAATATCATCTACTTGAGGAATTACGGCATTTTCCAGATTTATATTAAACGGCAGGGTGCACTGCTTTGCACCGAGCCTCAATACCGGAGCATCCAGGTATTCGAATGCTTTTTCCATAATTAATGATGATATTTCGGCGCCAATTCCTGCTGTTTTATGAGCCTCGTGAACTACGAGGGCTCTTCCGGTCTTAAAAACGGAACTTATAATTGTATCTTCATCCAACGGCACAAGGGTTCTGGGATCAATTACCTCTGCATCTATACCGACGTCCGCCAATTTTTCGGCCGCCGCCAGGGCTCTCGAAACCATGAGTGAAGTGGCAATAATTGTAACATCATTTCCCGGCTTTTTTATGTCGGCCAGGCCGAAAGGTATTGAAAACTCTCTATCCTCCGGCACTTCTCCTCTTGTTGAATATAGAGCCTTATGTTCAAAAAAAATCACCGGGTTATCGTCGCGTATGGCTGTTCTCAAGAGTCCCGCCGCATCCCGCGGCGTGGAAGGCATTACGACTTTAAGTCCCGGAATATGCATGAAAAAAGCTTCGACACTCTGAGAATGTGTGCCTGCATTGCCTCTTCCGATGCCCTGCTGCCCGCGGATTACCAAAGGCAGAGTTACTTCGCCCCCGTACATATACCTTATTTTTGCCGCCTGGTTTAATATTTGATCCATTGAAACATATACAAAATCCATATACATAAGTTCGACAACAGGACGCATTCCGGTCAGACCGGCGCCTATGCCGGCGCCGATAAAAGCTGCTTCCGAAATCGGTGTATTCCTGACTCTTTCCTGCCCGAACTCCTGCAAAAGGTCTTTGGTGCATCCAAAGATTCCGCCCTGTTCCGCAATATCTTCTCCCATTATGAACACGGTTTCGTCTATGCGCATCTCTTCCGCAAGAACATCCCTTACGGCTTGAGCGTAATTTTTATCGGCCATTTAATTCTCCGCTGAAAACACCATCCATTACTTTATCCGGATCAGGCTCGGGACTGTTAATTGCAAATTCTTCCGCCTTTTCTATTTGGTTTTCAATATCCTTATCGATCTCCGCTATATCCTTTTTTGTTAATATTTTTTTCTCCGACAAATATTCAGCCAGTCTCTTGATGGGACACTTCTTTTTCCATTCCTCCACCTCTTCCCTGGTTCTGTACACCTCGGGGTCTCCTGTCCAATGTCCGACCCACCTGTATGTTTTGCATTCAATAAGGCTGGGCCCCTTTCCGGCCCTGGCTCTCTGTATTGCTTTTCCTGCAGCCTCATCTATGGCAAAAACATCATTTCCATCGACGGTATATCCGGGTATCCCGTAACCGGAAGCGCGGGTCGCAATATCTTTAACCGAGGTGCTTTGTTTTACAGGAACAGAAATGGCGAACTCATTATTTTCGCATATAAAAACAACCGGCAATTTCCATACTGCGGCCAGATTAATCGTTTCATGGAATATTCCCTGGTTGGCTGCCCCGTCACCAAAAAACGATACGGCGACCTGATCCGTCCCTCTTAATTTTGCCGACAGAGCGGCGCCCGCTGCTATGGGCATTCCGGCGCCTACGATTGCGTTTGCGCCGATGTTGCCTTTTTTTACATTTGCTATATGCATGGAGCCGCCTCTTCCTCTGCAGTATCCTGTCTCTTTACCCATCAGCTCGGCCAGTGTTCTACCCAATTCTCCTCCCTTTGCAATGCAGTGGCCGTGGCCCCTGTGGGTGCTTGTAATATAGTCCCTGTCACTGAGCAGCGAGCAGACGGCAGCAGGTATGGCTTCCTGGCCTATGCATGGATGCACCGAACCCCTCAGCGCATTTCTCTCAAACAGGTAAATGGCCTTCTCTTCGAATTTTCTTATCTTTACCATTGTTTTATATATTGAAAGCAGTCTTTCTTTTTCTATCATTCTATTTATCCATTATTCGTTCTGCATCCCTTCCTGTCTTATCAAAAGGATAGATAGGATGGGGAATGTTTTCATAGTTATAAATATTAAGATTGGAAGATGCTAATCCCGGGCAATCGGCCAGTATTATTTTTGCTGCTATGGGTTCGTATGCAGCCCTGAATCCTACAGGGGATTTTACAACAACAACCCTGTAATCCTCCGGATCAAGGCCTGCATGTTTATATACGGTTTGTTCATATACAGGACCGGTTTTTTCGCTGACAAGAATATCAATGCTGCCGGCTTTGAGCACAACCGTATTTCCCATATCAACCCTTATCGTGCCCATATGGCCGCCTTTAATCACGAATTGTCCGCTGGTGAATTTTTTAATTACTGCTTTAATCTTAACAGGCTTGCTGTAGACATTATCCTGCTTGCCGCCGATTTCACATGCTATTTCATTTCCGATGCCGGCACAAAGCGCTTTCTTGACCACCTCCGGATCTACAATACTCAAGAGAGCCGGGAAATCTATTCTCTGTTTTAAAAGCTCTTGTAAGAGACAGGTATTGTCTCCGGTGGCGCCTGAGGTTGTGGAATCCGAATCGGAGATTACTACCAGGCCTTCTTTCATTTTCTTTTCATACATTATAGCAGATTCAACCGGTGTGTTTTTTATGGAGAACCTTTATCTTAAATTCAACGCCAGGC
>CBDUZM010000140.1:0-7377 GCA_965371685.1 uncultured Spirochaetaceae bacterium
AATGCTCGATGGTGTTCATGACGGCTTCCGGCATACCTACGTCCACAGGAATGTTGAGAAAATGAATCCGATTTATGCTGATATCCAATATTACTTCTCCAAAGGAATGTTAGCTGCCGCTGTCTTCAGCAACTTATAGTAATATAATAAAAAAGCAGGGGCAATTCATATTTTAAGCTTACTGCGTAAATTCCTCAACTTTAAGCAGTGTTTTAACGGCAGCCAGAGCGAATAAGGCAGCCGTTTCGACCTTGAGGACCGTCTTACCAAGAGAGACTTGCTGAAATCCGTTCTCGTGTAATAAGACAATTTCCGTGGATGTGAATCCGCCCTCGGGTCCGATAAGCAGATCGATGCTTTGCGGATTACATTTAAGACAATCGTACAGGTTTTCAAATTGCCGGTCTCCCGGATGAAAGAGAAGCCGGACGGTCGAGTTCTGACAGCCTATATGCTTCAGTGTTACCGGAGTTTCGATCTGCGGTTGAACTCTCGCCCCGCTCTGCTGTATAGCTTCCCTGGCAATACGGTTCCAACGTCCGATCCTCCCGGTTTCTCTTCCTTCTTCCAGGGTGACCACAGTATTCTCGCTGATCACGGGAACAATGTAATTTACTCCGACCTCTGTTGCCTGTCTTACGATCTGATCCATCTTTCTGCCCTTTGGAAGGCACTGGTACAGGGTGATGTGAACGGACCCGTTGCTCCCTTCTTCTACGGATTCGGCCGTCAACATCAGGCTGTTTTGTGCAACACTGTCAACATTGAGACGGTACAGCCTGCCTCCACGGTCTCTTCCCATAAAGATATCTCCCTTCTTCAACCGTAAAACATGGCGAAGGTAATGGTAGTCTTTACCGTGGATTTTTATAGAGGTACCGGCTGAGAGATTGCAGGTAAGTAGAAACTGTTTCATGCATTACCTGTAACAACATAAACGGTCCTGCTTCGGGGTCCGTCGAATTCACAGAAATAGATACCCTGCCACGTGCCCAATACCAGCCTTTTTTTTAATACAGGGATCTGGCAGCTGACGCCTACAAGACTGGATTTTATATGAGCGGCCGAGTTCCCCTCCAGGTGCCTGTAACCGTCCTGAAAAGGCACGATCTTATCTATTTCTTTCAGGATATCCGTTGCCACTGAAGGATCCGCCGCTTCGTTTATCGTAACTCCGGCTGTTGTATGTGGTATGAATACGGTGCATATGCCGTCCTCGAGGTCTGAAGAAGTAACAGCTTCAGCTACCCTGGAGGTGATGTTGATGAGTTCTGTTTTACCCCTGCTTTTCAGATAAAATTGTGAAAGCATTAAAAACCTGCCTGTTCTCTCGCGACTCTAACAGCTTCTCGAAGCACCATATCGTACTCCAGATCATAGACCTTCTGTACATTAGCCAAACGGTCTACTTCGTCCTGAATATATTTTCTTATACGACTTTCCCGGAGCTCAATACCCTCTTTCTTTAAATCCTGAAGCAATCGTTGGATATCATCTTCGGAGGGTTGGCGATTCCCATCGACAAAATGTTCTATACGGAAGCTTTCTATAAGCTTTCGATACGATTCCTTCTCCTTGTCCGTGAGCCCCTCTTCCAATACCTCTATGTCAGGCTGTATTCCGACCTCATTTATATTGGCGCCGTTGGGAGTGAGGTAGTAGGAAGTTGTAAGCTTGATACCTCCGTCCCCTTTAGGCTGGATTTCCTGGACTGTACCTTTTCCATAGGAGACTTCACCCATAACAACAGCCCTGCCATAATCTTTTAAAGCGCCGGTAAGTATTTCCGAAGCCGAGGCGGAGTATCTGTCGATGAGAATAACGATCGGGATTTCATCAGATACAAGAGCGTCGCTCTGAGCTTTATAAGTACGGCTAAGAGCGAAGGTGCGTGACCTGGTGCTGACAATGACCGTCCCTTTGTCAAAGAAGAGGTCTGATATTTTAACAACAGAATCCAGCAATCCTCCGGGATTGCCGCGTAGATCAACGATCAGAGCCTTATAGTCTGAGTTTTTTAAAGTTTCCAGGGCATCCCGGACTCGTTGGTATGTCAGCGAACCAAAGCTGATTATCTGTATGTATCCTATTCCTTCCGGTATGATTGCTTCCTGTACCGAAGGAATTTCTATCAGCTCGCGGGTAAGAGATATTTCCCATTCAACAGTGTCGGTTCTCAGAATACTTAAAGTTACCTCGGTTCCGGGATCTCCCCTGATGAGTTGGAGCACTGTGTCAATGTTCAGCTCTTCAATGGGTTTTCCATCCACCGCCACAATAACATCGCCTGCCAGGATTCCCGCTTTATAGGCCGGGGCGCCGGGAAAGGAGCGCGATACCTCGATGCCTTTATCGGTCTCTGAAATACGCATGCCAACGCCTCCGTAGCGGAGGGTTGTTGCTTCATCCAGTATCTTCATTTCATCAGCGGTCAGATAGGCGGAATTAGGATCTTCCAGGGCTTCCAGCATGCCCTTGAGGGCGCCTTCAATTAAATCCCCGGTGTTTGCCTTTTCTTCATCGACGTAGGTGCTCTTCACGTATTGGAGCACATCCGTGAAAAGGTCGATATAATATTTATCATTCCTGCTATGGACAGCGGGAACAAACGAAAGGAGAATGAGGAAAAGGGTTAAAACGGCTGTAATACTGATCCAGATCAGTCTTTCTCTTTTTTGCATAGACAATATCTTTTTCCTTATTTTACTTGAGCAAATTTCTTTGTCAATTAGGTTTAGAGAGCTCTCTTGCTACCAGGTATCTTGTATATTTAAATACCACAGGATACACTCCGGCTAAGTGATTCTGGCTGTCGATTTACTTTTCCTGGTACTTTTAATATCCTTTAGTAAAGAGGATGAATCAAGGAGTTTTTAATGATTGCAGCAATTCGATTCCCGGATTGGATCCGACCGGAACTGATCCCGGGATTTCCCTTTTTGAGATGGTACGCCCTGATGTACCTGACGGCATTTTTAATTACTTACCTGCTCTTCAGATACCAGATCAAGCAGAGGAAGATGGAGGTAGTTCAGGAGGATGTCTTCAGCCTTTTTTTCTGGATAATTATTGGATTGATTGTAGGCGCCAGGCTGATCTTTGTTATATTTTACGGTCAAGGTCATTTCCAGCGTAATCCTCTGCAAATTTTTCTTCCTTTTACAAGAGTTCAAGGCAAAGTAGTCTTTACAGGTTTCAGCGGGTTGTCCTATCACGGCGGGTTGATAGGAGTGATCGTGGCGTTTATCATTTATACCCGGGTAAAGAAAATCGGTACCCTGGAATGGGGAGACATGCTCGTAGCGGGAATCCCTCTGGGATATTTCTTCGGCAGGATAGGCAACTTCATAAACGGCGAGCTTTACGGAAGGATTACCGCTGTCCCGTGGGGCATGATTTTCCCCGATGCGGAGAAAATTTCTACAAGCAAGCCCTGGGTCAGGGATTTCGCTGACAGAGCCGGTATAGATATAAACGGTCTCGATAAGATAAACCTCCCGAGGCACCCCTCCCAACTCTACGAAGCCTTCTTCGAAGGAATATTCCTGTGGCTGATTCTTTGGTTCATCTTTCGGAAAAGAAAACCGTTTAAGGGATTTATGATCGGCGTTTACGTGTTGAGCTACGGGCTGGTGAGATTTTTCATCGAGTACACGCGTCAACCCGATCCCGGGATCGATTTCCCACTCAAGTTCGTGGATGTGGAGAATCCGGGATACCTTTTTCTCACGCCGTGGAACTTCACCATGGGGCAGATCCTCTGCTTTGCAATGATAATCGCAGGGCTTGCCTGTCTGATTATTTTCCAAAGGCTTTCCAAAAGGAATATACAGGAAGAGGAAAAAAAACCTGTTTCTCTTAAAAAGCTTCGTAAGAGAATTAAATAGCAGCCGTACCTAGAGGAAAAACCGATGTTGACAAAACGTCTGACTGAAATGGAAAAACAGAACTCTCCCTTTGAGCAGGCCGTCAGAAAGCTCGAGATACCGATATGCTCTGTATTCAAAGAGGGGAAAGCTATAGTACCGGTGTCATTTGACGATGAAGGGGATGAGATAAAAACGGCCGTTGTGGAAAAAATAGCGGAGAGCTTCCCGCTCACCATCGGGCAGAGCCGGAATCGCGTCCTCTACGCCAGCGGCAGGAACAGCCACCCCGCCAGGGGAATCCGCGCAGCGGTTCTTTTTTCAGGAGGACCTGCCGCGGGGGGACACAATGTGCTGGCCGGACTCAAGGGCGTACTGGGAAATGACAATACCCTTCTCGGAGTGAAGGCAGGGCCAAAGGGATTGGTAAAGGGAGAGCTTTTCGAGATAAGCAAGGAAGATATTGATAGAATAATGAATACGGGCGGTTTCGATTTTTTGGGCAGTGACCGGACAAAGATCAAATCGGACGAACAATTCAATGCGGTCCTGAAGACCTGTAAAGATCATCGACTCGATGGGATCGTCATAATCGGAGGGGACGATTCCAATACCAATGCCGCGCTTCTGGCTGAAACCCTCTACCATGAGAAGGTGCGGGTTATCGGTGTGCCCAAGACGATAGACGGCGATCTTCAGGCAGGCCGTCTGCTGCCTATCTCCTTTGGCTTTGACACTGCTACGAAGGTATACTCGGAGCTTGCCGGAAACATCCTTCAGGATACGCCCTCCTCACGGAAGTACTGGCACTTCATTAAAGTAATGGGGCGGGCCGCCAGTCATGTGGCGCTAGAAGTCGGTCTGCAAACACGACCGGCCGTCTGTCTGATTTCAGAGGAGGTCGAGGAACGCCGTCTTTCCCTGGCCGATATTGTGGAGGACATTGCCCGGACAGTCATCGTGAGGGCTGAAAGGGGTATCAACCATGGTGTCGTAGTTGTCCCGGAGGGATTGATCGAGTTCGTTCCGGAGATCGGAGCTCTTATACTGGAGCTGAACGAAATTATGGCAAGGCACGAGGAAACGATGAACTCACTCACAATAGGCGAAAAACGGGACTTTGTTGTAGGGCAATTAAAACCTGAGAATGCCAGGCTCTTCGCCTCTTTTCCCGATTACATCGAAGAGATGCTCCTTCTGGATCGGGATGCTCATGGGAATCTTCAGGTGTCCCAGATACCGACAGAGCAGCTTCTCATCGACATGGTAAGCACGAGAGTAAAATTGCTGGATGCATCCGTTGATATCAAAACCCAGAAGCATTTCTTCGGATACGAGGGGCGATGCGGGGCGCCTTCCTTATTCGATGCGTCGTATACATTCAATCTGGGCCTTACCGCCGGTTCCCTCCTGCTGGCGGGAAAGACAGGCTATATAGCCGCCTTCACCGATTTTCAAAAAGGGGGCAGGCCTCTCGCCATACCGCTTACGGGACTGCTGAACCTGGAGCGTCGGCAGGGAAAAGATGAGCTGGTAATAGAGAAGGCCCTGGTTAAAACAGACTCCCCCGCGTTCCGCTATTTTGCCGAGAGGCGAGGTGCATGGGCGGAAGAGGATCTATTCTCCTCCCCGGGGCCCAGGCAGCTGTGGGGTCCGACGGCGAAGCAGATACCCATTTCGGTGGCTCTCAATCAGGATTATTCCGATCTGCATTTTTCGATTTGATGTTTGGTTACGGGAAGAATAATAACCGTGAGAAGGCGATTTCTTGGGATTAGTCGTTGAATGAGATAAAATCTTCGGGCACTTCCATTATTCGCTCTACGATGTTGTGGTGTAGTTTTAATGTAAGGAACACTAATTTAAGCATTGCTCCTGTAATAATGATGATGTAAACCTGAAAGGATCAACCTTTTCTTTCTTATTTATGAGTCCATCTTTTACTAATAAACTTTCAGTTTAGAAGTGTTTTTGGTTTTACGATTGAGAGATGATTAATCGCACGTCTGGATAAACATTCGATGAGAGATATTAAAAATCTATCTTTGCTATTTGTGTAGATTTTCTTGTTTTCAAACCTAAATGGCGTTTCATACTTTGATTTTTTGATTCCCTATAATAAAACTACACCACGCTTCAAGAACTTCAAGAAAAACCGACCTGATAACGTTCGTTCCATCGAACAGATGAAGCGTTATTGCCGCTTGCTATAAACTGAAAGGTAAATTTTGAATGGATACCTGAGATTACTCAACAATCTTCCCTTCATCGGGCTCAAGAAACCAGTTTCTTCTTGTAATCTCTTTTTTAGCCGATTGGTAATTACTGAAATCCAAATGTGAGAACCTAAGTGCCCGTAAAAACATTCTCACCAGGGGATCGGGCCGGCTTTTACGGGAAAGGACCCTTGACGCTAATAAATAATCTTCCCTATAGACAGTAGGAATAATAATGCTGGAAAAACCGGCTGACAGAAGTTCACGATTTAAGATAATGCGGCATGTTCTTCCATTTCCATCCGAAAAAGGATGAATCTCGGAAACAACAAAACTCAAAAATATACCCCTGGCAATGGGATGAGATATCGTTTCTGAAAGTTTAAAAGCCCTCTTCAAAGTTCCCTCTACGTAATCAGGGTGAACAAATAGAGTATTGCCCGCCCTGTTTTCTTGTGTTTTAAACTCGCCGGGCCGCTTATCAAGTCTTGTAGGGATAACCGTCTTGTTTATAAGGCGCAGATTATCTATAAAATCTGGAAAAGAGTGCGAGGAAGAGGTCATCAAAGATTTATTGGAAATGATCTCAAAGGTTCCGGAAATATCATGAGAATCATTGGCTCTGTTTTCTATCTCTTTTTTATCAAAAATTATCTGTTCAGCTTCCTCTATCAGGAACTCGGTACCCTCTATGTAGTTTGAGAAGTAGCTTTCAAAAAAAGCCTTATTCTCGAAGTGCTCACTATTGTCAAGATTTTTTTCCGAACTGTCGGAATAGTAGACAGTCTCTAAATGATTTGCCAACGATAAAAAGAGTTCAACCCTTGTGTTATCTACAGGAAGCCCGGCGGCCCTTTGTATTGAACGCATCCCATGCAGTTCCGCGTCTTTTGATCCAAGAAGAGTCCCGATAATCCTGTCCAGCCGTTTGTAGGGGCCGGGCATGTTAAGCTCTTCAGCTATTTTTTTGGCGTTGTCTCTGAAAGCGTTCAGAGCCTCTTCCCCCGACTGGGTCATCATGTTCTCAAGTCTGTCCTCCAGCTCGCCTGGTGGCATATATCTGTCGTCGCTCACTTTGACTTTAAAACTGATAAGAGAATCCAGAAAGGCTCTTTCAAGACTTGCCGTCGGCGCCCCCATCACCGCGTTTCGATTTGAAACGCTTTCAGGCGTTCCCCTTATAAGCTTAAACGTAACGCCCCCGATTTCAACAGTTTTTGACTGTCTGGATATAAGGTAGATATACCCCTGAGGGCTGGGCTTGAAATCGATGGCGCTCCTGTAGCTGATCACGC
>CBDUZM010000141.1:0-7346 GCA_965371685.1 uncultured Spirochaetaceae bacterium
AAGCGCACCGTTCTGCCCAGCTTGGGGAAGAGGTAATGAAAGAGCTCGTACGTCCCGCCGTACAGATTATTGGCCGTTACGATCTCATCCCCCAGCCGGGTTATAGCCAGCAAGGCCAGATTCTCCGCAGCCTGTCCGGACGACACGGCCAGGGCGCCTGTTCCTCCCTCTATCGCCGCCATCCTCCTCTCAAAAACATCGTTTGTCGGATTCATTATACGGGTGTAAATGTTTCCGAATTCTCTCAGGGCAAAGAGGTCCGCTGCGTGCTCCGTGTCCTTGAACAGGTAGGACGTAGTCTGATAGATGGGAACGGCTCTCGATCCTGTGGCAGGATCGGCATTCTCCTGGCCTGCATGCAGCACCAGGGTTTCCATTTTTTTCTCTGACCTTCTCTCCTCCTTAATTAAGATCTATATGTAGTACATCTGAACGTCCGGTTGAACCGCTATTTCCTTATGCCTTTCAACCATGCCGGCCAGAGTGACGGAACCAAGAACGCTTATAATTGAATCCCTGAGCTTTCCCCAGATCTCCATGGTCACACATGTGCTTGCCCGCTTACAGGCGCCGGGATCGTCCACACAGTGGACAGGAGCGAGGGCGCCTTCCGTAAGCCGGACGATTTCACTCAGCCGTATGTCCGCCGGCGCCCTTGCCAGGGTAAAACCACCCTGCTTTCCCCGAGTACTGTTTACCAGGCCGCCGGATACAAACAAAACCATGATATTTTCGAGATAACGCTCCGAGATTCCCTGTCTTCGGGCTATCTCTTTTAAGATCACCGGTCCGCTGCCGTAGTGAAGGGCAAGGTCCAGCATGGCTCTTGCTCCGTAACGGCTCCTCGTTGACAGCTTCATCTGTAATCCTTTATATCATAAATATTATCTTATTAGTGATAATATAAAATTAAAAATATGACCTGTCAAGCATTTTCATGGAACTTTTTCAGCTTTTCCATCGACTAATAGAAGAGAAATAAATATGAGTAACGGAGGAAATAAAGATGGAAAAATATGTAAAATGCGCCGCTTTGCTGATCCTGCTTACCTTTGCCGTATCAGGATGTTTCTTTCCCTCGGGAAGAACCGCGGACAGTCCGGAGGATCTCGCCATGCTGGCCTCCAGCGTATCGGACTTTAAAAACATGCAGGTGCTTGCTTCCATGGGAAGCCTGGAGGTGGAGGATCTCGAGGAAACCGGCTCACCCCGGCCGTCGGGAGAGAAATCTCTTATAACGGACGAATGGATTAAGGTCCTTCCCGATGGAACGGTGGTCACCTGGGTCAGAATCATAGACGACAAGGACACCCCGGACGATCCGGAGGATGACACCGTTACGGTCACGAGAACATACAATATCTGGGCCGGGGAGTTCGAGAAGATCGAGAAGATCGTCCGTCCGAGGAAGCCCGAAGCCGGCTGGCGCCTCTGGGTGGACGACAGGCTGGTTCAGGAGGGAACGTCTAAGGAATTCATCGACGGGGTCAAGGTGAAAGAAGGGACCCTGACCGTTACCTGGAAGAGATGCGGGGACGAAGTCTCGGTCGAAGAGGTTATCAAGGAAAGTTACAGGCCCGATCGCAGCGGCGGCATCGTAAGAATCGTCATAACCGTCGATGACCAGGGCCTGAATACCAGGACAAAATATCGGATCAGACTGACTCGCGATGGCGAGGTGGTGGTCCACTCCTTCACCTACGAGGAGTTCATTGAAGACGGCCAGGTCTACGTCAAGATTATAAGGGATGACGGCTACTACGCAATCGTCAGGAATCCGCTGGATCCCCGTATCACCGAGTACTACACCCCGGACGGGATACTGCTGGCCATAGTGACCGAAACGAGAAGCGGAAGAACCCTGTACGTGGAAAAGGAATTCTTCGATGAAACCGGGAACCTTATCGCGACCCGCCGTGTGAGAATCGAGTTCCGCTTTTTGGGAGACCAGGTGGTTATAACCAAGACCTTCGACAACGGTCGGACGGGTACCATTATAATCGAAGAAGAGGAAAACGGCTATACAGTCAACAGAAACGGTTTCATCTACAGGGTGACATTCATCGAGCATGGAGTCGAAATCCACGACGGGAACGGGAACCTTATTGCCACAGTAATCTTCAACGATGACGGAACCTGGACGATTGTCTATCCGGATGGAACAGAGAAAACGGTAAGCATCTAACGATCAGGCCGGAAGGCGAAAGCCTTCCGGCTTTTTTTTCGAAACTCGAAATGTAAAATACTTCAGACTGTCAATTCCGGACAATAGATGATATCCTGTCAATCACTTTTATCGAATCAACCAGGCAAAAGCAGTGAGGAGCGAAAGATATGGCTAAAGTAAGATTAGAGCCCAAGACCTACTACTTCACTTTCGGCGCCTTCGAACCGCTGGCCAGGATCAACAGCGGCGATACCGTGATTGCGGAAACCCTGGATGCCCTGGGTTTCGATACCGAACGCGTTCCTCTTCCGGAAAACGCCAAGCAGAAAATAGCCGGCACTTCTCTCGAGGAATCGAATCCTGCTGTAGGGCCCCTCTATATAGAGGAAGCTGAAGAGGGTGATACACTGGCAATCAGGATTGACCGTATCCGCCTGAATCGGGGTTTCGCAATAAGCAAACAAGGCGCCAATTTCGGTTCTCTGACCGGTGAAGGTCCCGGTCGCTTATTGCTCTACAATTCTCCCATCGAGACCACCTTCTACGAATGGAAGCTCGATCTTGAGCGGAATGTCGGTATTTTCGAGCTGCCCCGGAGCCGTGTAAAACAGGTCGAGATTCCCCTGGATCCGTTTATCGGCAGTATAGGCGTAGCCCCCCGGTTCGGACGCATCGAGACGACCCTGACGCCGGGCGAGCATGGCGGGAACATGGATTGTGTTGAAACACGGGAAGGAACTATTCTTTATCTCCCCGTCTGGGTTAAAGGCGCCTACCTCTTTTTTGGAGACATACACGCCGCTCAGGGAGACGGAGAAATCAATGGCACCGCTTTGGAGGTTACGGCGGAGGTTACTCTGACGATCTCGGTTGTTAAAAACAAACGGGCAGACTGGCCCCGGCTGGAAAACGACAGCCACATCATGGTCGTCGGCAGCACGCGCCCTCTGATTGATTGCGTTCGTCTCTCTCAGATCGGGTTACTCGGCTGGCTTACAGAAGAGTACGGCTTTCAACGGGAGGAAGCATGGCAGCTCATGGCCCAGGTAGGAACAATGCGGATCGGGAATGTTGTCGATCCCTGCTACACCGTGGTATCCAAGTTCCCCAAACGTTACCTGCCGTAGTGCCCCAGATCTTAACGCCATACATTACAGACCTTTAAGCAAAGAAATACGTTTAATCTGAGGATGAGTTGACGGACGACAGCCTTGGTTATACTCTATATCAATGATTAATGCGACAAAAGGAGACCCCTCCCCTTCTTCCGCATCCAAGATCAAGCTTCTCAAGGACCTTAGAATATTCCATTCCATTGAACCGAATGAACTCGACACCATCGCCGAACACAGCGAATTGTTAAGCTTCAAGAAAGGAGACCCGGTTCTCGACGGAGGAGGTAAAACGGGCCGGCTCTATGCCGTCTTGGAAGGGGAAGTGGTCATAACCAGGAAAAATGAGCACATGAAAGAGATCAGCCTGGCCACATTTGACAGGGGAAAGAGCTTCGGCGAGTTTTCCCTGTTCGAGCGGAAGCCGGTGGATACTGCGGCACGGTGTGAAGAGGATGCCGTCGTCCTGGCATTTCCCGGAGAAGCGAGAGCGAAAAATGCAGAGGATTTCTTTTCGGACCGTCCGGATCTCGGCGCCAAAATTCTTTACAACCTTCTCGCCATGGTGGCGGATCGTATACGAACAACCAACCGGCTAATAGCCGAAAAGACGCCCTGGGTTCAGGAGCTCCGAAGAAAAGCCATGGTGGACAAGCTCACCGGATTGTACAACAAGAGCTACCTGGAGGAAGATTTCACCCGGCTGATAGATGACAATCCCGCGGCGGTCAATCTTCTGATGATGAAGCCTGACAACTTCAAGACTTTCAACGACACCTACGGTCATGACGCCGGTGACCGGGTGCTTCAGTTGATGGCATCAGGCGTACAGACCGTTGTCAAGGGAAACGGTATCCCAATTCGATTCAAAGGCGATGTCTACGCCATTGTTCTTCCGGATACTGCATTGTCGGATGCAATAGAGATGGCAGTTGAATTACAGCAGGCGATGCGGGAAATTGATTTAAGTGTAATAACCTCCGACGCAGAACACAATAATACAGATGCTTTATTTCACTCAGGCCGCACTGGACATCATAAGGACCTCCGCATTTCCGTCGGCATCGGTATAGCCTCGTACTCCGGAGCAGGATCACGAGCAGCAGATCTGGTTGACCGTGCCTATGAAAATCTTTTCAAGGCCCGCAGCCGCGGCAACAGCAGGATACACAGCGATGAACACGAAAGCTGAATTCCTGAAGAGTGTTAAAATATTCGGCGATCTCTCTGATGAAGAAGCTAAAGCAATACAGGAAAAACTTCACGCCCATCGACTGAAGAAAGGAGAAACGCTTTTCCGCCAGGGGGCAGAGTCGGGAGGAGAGCTCTTTGTAGTTGAATCCGGCACTGTGGGGATTTCCATGACATTGTCCGACGGAAAGGAGTTGGAAATCGTCAGCTTTTCACGCGGTGACTTTTTTGGTGAGATGTCGGTCTTTGAAAAAGCCCCTCGATCAGCAAGCTGCTGCGCTAAAAGCCGCTGCCGGCTGCTCTCGCTTCACGAAGCTGTGTTGTTTCAACTGATGAAAGAGCAGCCCGCCGTCGCGATGAAAATCATGAACCGGATGCTCTTCATAACCCGGCGCCGGATGAAGGACAGGGGGGATTTCCTGTACGAAACGGTCCAGTGGGGAGAAGAAGCCCGGAAACGGGCTATCACAGATCCTCTGACAGGGCTTTATAACCGGCGTTATCTGGACGAGTCGATCAAAGAATACCTGAAGAAAGCGAAAAACAGCTCAAAACCGCTGGCTTTCGTCATGCTCGATCTGGATAACTTTCGCATGATCAACGAGGAGTATTCGCAGGATATCGGCGATAAGGTAATCATCGCCGCGGCGGAACGTTTCCGCCTTCATCTGCGTTCTACAGACATTGCGGTACGCTACGGCGGAGATGAATTTACCTTTATCCTCCCTGACACCGAAGGGGGAACTGCCCGGAATATCATGGAAGCCATCAGGAGCGATGTGGAAACGATCGACATACTGGAAGGATTGGCTGGTTCCATGCGGAAGATAACAACCAGCCAGGGTATAGCCTGTTTTCCGTCGGATGCCGTCGACGCAAAGATGCTTCGCGAATCCGCTGATGCGGCTCTCTACAAAGCCAAGGAACTGGGCAGGAATCGAATAGTCCTGGCGCAAGACTATAAGGGAGGATGATATGAACGGGACGAATTCGGAATCAAAGGGAGTTCAGCATGTCCAGATTTCCCTTGATTTTCTTCCTGTCAGTTGATATTAATTTTATATAAACATATTGGAGGACAATTATGAAAAAGTTCTTGTGCATTTTGACGGGTCTATTGATACTTTGTGGAGGGTTGGCGGCGGAAACGCAGGATAACCTGCTGCATCCGGCAAAAATAGGCGTCACCGCAGGAACGGGCATGCGCATACACACTGAGCTGCCCTATCTGTTGCCGGAAGACACATGGACCGGTTTGATATTCCATATCGTACCGGCTATTGCTCTGAGGCCGGGGTTTGTCTTTTATAAGCTGGCAGGGACGGATTCCGATATACTGACACCTGCTTCGTCAACGACGGCCGATAACGGAGGCCTGGGCGTTGCTTTAGGAGCTTTCTACTTTTCTCGACCAAAAGGGAATTTCATGCTCTACCTGGGACCGGAGGTGAAATTTTATTTTTCATCAGAAATAGATTATTACGACAACGGTGATAAAAAATCTGACACCTCGATCAAACAGCTCACCGCCGCCGCTCTGATTGGCGCCCAGTTTATGCTCAGCGATCGGTTCGGGTTTCATGCCGACGCCGGACTTGGATTGCTTCGATATTTTAAACATCAAAGAACATGGAATGCGGTTGGAAATCTAAACAAAAACCAGGAATACGACGAGACGACTTTTTTTATGCGGCCCGCCTATTTCGGCGCGGTATTCTACTTCAATTGATCGGGTATTAGAGTTCATCCTCTTCTATTCTTTGGCGCCGACCTTTCTCAGCAAGCTAACTATATCGGCGTGGTTCCTCTGCTCGGCGAACTTCAAGGCTGTCTTGCCATTGTTCTCTGGATACAGGTTTCGATGTACTTCTCGGGGGCCACCCATTCGGTAAGATAATGCTCATTTTTTTAGCAAGAATTTATGGTGAAGAGATCGGAGGTCGCGATATGATATTATACTGTGATCGAGAGGCTTCTAAATGGCTGTTATAAATGGAACAAACGAGTTCCGGCGCAAATCGCACCGGTATAGTATCCTTGAAATCATCCTGGAAATGTTTAAAAATTGATAATTCCTTTTTGAAAATCAATAATGAGACGCCCATCCCTTAAAAAATCCAATCCAAGTACACCATCAACCGTTGCTGAGGGTGGTAATGTATGACATAAAAATTCAAATCCTTTCTTCTCTTTTCCAAGTGCTTTGATTTTGTCAACAGAAATTTTAGGCACATATTCAACCCCACTACCGGTTGTCATTTGTACACGATCTTTGATGATTGCTGGATCATATCCTAACAATACAAGTAAGTCCCAGTTAATTGTACTCCCTGTTGCGCCTGTATCTAATGCGAGCATGACAATGGTATCACCATTCGGACCCCAAATTCCAGTTGGTATCACAATTAACCCTTCTTTAGGGTCAAAATGAAAGCTCATAATACTATGACTGATTCTTTCTGTATTGAACCGGTAAAAACTACTGCTGAATGTCGTGGTTGAAGTTCCCTTGCTTTTCTATATAGTTCATCTCTATCTTTACTGTGCCAGAGAATTATTCCACTTCTTATTTCCAAATTATCATCTGTTTCTGGATTTTCAATTAGAACCCATTCGGACTTATAAGAATTTTTAATTTCTTCCATGGTTAAGTGTTGATTCATTTTTTTGCTCCAATATAACACTTTATATTCTATTCTATGTTCCTTCAAGATAGATAGGTGATGAGGGTAATAATTCTCATTTTAGCTGTCTTGGTTCAGCAGAAAATGGATTGTGTACGACGACATTACCGTATCGCTGTCCTTCATTCAGATTTTCAGAGAAAACGTATTCGCAGCCGGCCATCTGAGCTGCAGATAGAATGAGGGCATCCC
>CBDUZM010000142.1:0-7315 GCA_965371685.1 uncultured Spirochaetaceae bacterium
TAGCGTACACGTCTGGGGGGCGTGGGGTCGGCAGTTCAAATCTGCCCAGCCCGAAATTTTTTGCCTGGAATTATATCTAATTGTAATCTTCACAGCAGTATATATTTCTGCCCGCCTCCTATCGTCTATCATATCAGAAAATCTGTACTTTACTTGTTTGTGATACTATAGTATCATATAAGAGGTATGGGTATACCATCTGGAAAATTCGTATTGCGAATTCCTTCTGAGCTTCATGCTGAATTGAAACGCCGGGCAAGCAGAAAAGGTTATTCTTTGAATAAATTCTGTCTGGCTGCTCTGCAGAATGCTGTTGACCAAAGACTCGACTCTCTTGCCGCAGCAAGGGAGTCCGAAGATGATTGGATCCGTTTAGCCGAAAAGCTTCTGGGAGATGCTCTTCTCGGAGTCGTGCTCTTTGGGTCAACCGCCCGTGGCGAGAACCGGGATGATTCCGATATCGACCTTCTCATCGTTGTGGAACAACAGATTTCTCTAACTCGTAATCTTTACCGTAAATGGGACGAAGAAGGTGCGGAACCCGACGATGTAAATCCACACTTCGTACACGTTCCGGTTAAAATGGAAAAAGCGGGATCGCTCTGGTTGGAAACTGCTATAGATGGAATCGTTTTGTATGAGAAAGGAAGGAGTCTATCGAGAATTTTTACTCGAATCAGGAGGCTAATATCGGAAGGTCATTACCAGAGAAAGGAAGCGTACGGACAGCCTTACTGGACGCGATCCAAACCTTATCCGGTAAAAAACACTGCGGAGGTAGCAGGTGCAGAATGATGCTCTAGCCCAGGATTATTTACGACGTGGCGGCAGCCGCATTCGTGCGTTGGAAATTCTGATGGAAGAACGAAGTTGGGCTGATGTTGTTAGGGAATCCCAGGAAGTCGTAGAGATCGTGCTAAAAGCACTGCTTCGATCTTTCCGGATCGAAGTTCCCAGGATCCATGACGTGAGCCCGGTACTCGATGAGCAGAGAGATCGTTTTCCTCCTGAAGTTAAGCAAAAGCTGGAAAAAATGATGAGAATCTCGAAATCCCTTCGTCGAGATCGTGAATTAGCATTCTATGGGAGTGAGGATCTGACGCCTTCAGAATTTTACACAGAAGAAGACGCAAGTATCGCAATAGACCAGGCGAGATGGATTTACCGTTCCGTTATCGATGCTGTCGAGAGTTAGTAAAAGAGAGTTGGGATCTTGCTTCCCGGGCTTTCTACTTCGCTTCCCTCGCTGCGGTCAATCGTTCCGGAGATATTTCTATAGCTTTCTTGATTCATTGTCTTTCTTGAATTATAATTTTTCTATCAATCAATACAGGCAGTGCAGCGAAGAGAAAGCCTCCGTTCGCCGGAAAGTCCTTCGGATTCTCTCGACATTGGATAGAAGGAGGATCGAACAGTCTTCAAAGCAGATAATGAGTAATCTTTTTGCCATGCCGTTGTGGGAGGAAGCTGGAATTGTCCTTACTTACCTGGCTTTCAGGCAGGAAGTAATTACGGATTCCATTATTACCACCGCCTTTAGCGGGAAAAAGCGGGTGGGGATTCCCCGAATCAGGGGAAGGCAGATGGATTTCCACTTTATCCCCAATAGGGAAATTAAATTTAAGCTCAGCTCCTATGGTATAAGAGAACCTCACTCTGATTGGCCTCTGCTAAACCTGTCAGAGTTTATAGAGGAGAAGATCCTTGTCATCGTTCCCGGGCTTGCCTTCGACAGGAATAAAAACAGGATCGGCAGGGCAGGGGGCTACTATGACCGCTGGCTCCATCGTGCCAGGGGAATCGATGGAATAAATATAACCGCTGTCGCTCTCTGCTTCCACGAGCAGCTTCTGGATCATGTCCCCCACGACATAAGGGATGAGCCTGTGGATGCCGTTCTCACAGATAAAGGTCTTGCCTGTGTGAACGATTCTGCAGTATTTTCAAGTAAGAGGAAACGAAAACGCAAGGGGTAGAAAAGATGAGTAGGATAAAATCAGCATTGGAGATTGCATTAGAGAGGACACAATCCGTTGAAGCAGATCCGGAAGTTGTCGAAGCGGAAAGGTACAAGAAAGAGGGGAAAGTGCTGGTGTCCAAATTCCTCGAAGATACATCTTTTAATCTCAAAGAGAGCTTAAAAGTCTATGATAAAAAAACTCTAACATGGGTTAAAGACGGCATGCAGGAGGTTCTCAATGCGAACCTGGTGCTTCCCCGGGATCAGCTTGGTTTGACAAAGGTTAAAAGACTCGGTGAAGCTTTTTCCGCCCTGGTCCGGAACAGGAGGATGTTGGATAACCTGTTCACCCAGTTGACCGGCTTCTTTGAGGAGTACCTTTCGGAGAAAGATCGTGTTCGTGAAGGCTTGGAAAAGCAGTACGAACCCCGGCGCAGGCAGAAAGAAGAAGAGTTATCCAAGAAGATGGGTCAGCCGATTCATATCGATATCAATTCAGACCCTGAGTATGCCGAAATTTTGCGAAAATCACTGGCACAGCTGGATATGCGGTATGGGGAAGCTCTGACGCAGGCTAAAGATCAACTGAAATCGACATTCCAAAGCGAATCCTGACGGAAATCGTAATCCTGGAGACGTTTTTACCCGTTCGTTAGTCCAGTAGCTCCTTTGCCTTGCTTACAGCTTCTTGAATTGAGAGGCATTCGTAGCTCTGTCTGCTCCTCAAATCCTTCAATGTCACATAATCCCGCTTGATTTCATCCTCCCCGCAGATAAGCGCAAGGGGAATTCCTTTCTTTTCAGCAAATTGGAATTGCTTTGACAGCTTTTTCCTTTCAGGATATACCTCGGAACCTATCCCGCTCTTTCGAAAAGCGGATGCCATGCGATGGTAGTGACCAAGATAGTGATCATCCAGGCAGAGAATGATAAGTGACAGTGAAGTGCGGCAATCTCTTTTTCGATTAAGCTCGTTCAGAGCCGCCTGCAGCCGGTCCAGCCCGATCGACGATCCGACTCCCGGTATAGCCTCCTTGCTGTAGAGGGAAGCAAGATTGTTGTATCGTCCCCCGGAGCATACTGAACCGATATCGGGGAGAGAATTGAGATAGGTCTCAAAAACTATACCGGTATAGTAGTCAAGCCCTCGCGTGATGGAAGGATTCAGAACAAAGATTTCGGAAAGACTCAGCTCATCAATCATATTATTCAGACAGAACACCCGTTCCGTATCCTCTCCTTCTCCTCCCGCTTCCTTAATCAATTTTCCCATGGTTTTTGAAAATGAATCCTTAGTGCTGATATAGTCAAGGATCCGATCCACCTTTTTCGGTTCGGTAAGAGGGGAGAGCTGATCGGCGACTTTCTCCTTACCCAGAGCCTTAAGTTTGTCTACTGTCCTGAGGATCTGGGCGGCGCAGTCTTCCAGACCGAGCTCATGCAGAAAGCGATTAAAAATACCCCTGTGCGAGTACTCAATGTGGAAATCTTCTATCTCCAGTGCTTTCATACTTTCAGCCATAAGGAGCAGGATCTCAAAATCGGCGGAAACACAATCGCATCCGACTATATCGAAGTCGCATTGTAAAAATTCCCTGTAACGGCCGCGCTGAGTATTTTCACCCCGCCAGACTTTTGCTATGTGGTATCTTTTAAAAGGCAGGTAAAGCTCCGAACGGTGTCCCGCCATATAACGCGCAAAGGGTACAGTCAGATCGTACCTGAGCGCCACATCTCTGTTGCCATGGTCGAAAAATCGGTAGACCTGTTTTTCCGTTTCGCCGCCACCTTTACCAAGAAGCACTTCCGAATACTCGAGGACAGGCGTGTCGATCGGCACAAAGCCGAAGGATTCAAAGGTCTCCTCTAATAGGCGTATAAGAGCTTTCCTGGATAAAGCCGCATCGGGGAGGAAATCGCGAAAACCTCGAAGCGTTACAGGATCGATTAAATCTGCCATGAAATGAGTGAAGCATAACGGACCGCTTTTGTCAAAGGACGGCAGATTGAAGAATGGTTGACAACATTCCGGATTTGGTTATATTTAAGAAGCGCGGGAGCGGCTACCCGGGTTCATGTCTCCTTCGTCTAGTGGTTAGGACACCGGGTTTTCATCCCGGCAACAGGGGTTCGACTCCCCTAGGAGATGTTTTCCAGGAAAAAGAAACAAGATGAAAGGAGTAACAAATGAGAAAATTCCGCATTATTTTTATTGCCCTGATTTTGCTGCTTGCCTTTACTTCAGTTGCCAATGCCAGGCAGATACGCATTGGTATAGAAGCAGGTAATCCCAGCCTGGTGCTGATAATCAGACCTGCTCCCTTTGACTTAAAATTTGGATACGATTTTACCGGGCTTGCCACGGGCGGAGGTGGCAATTTCATTCACCTGAGTGCCGACATACGGCTGATCGACAGCTACAGGCTGATAGACTTTCTACATTTCTTTATGAGCGTCGGCGCTTATGTACAGATAGCTACGGGACAGGAGTTTGATGTGGGAGCGCGTGTGCCCATAGGGGTCCAGGCTTTCCTGCTGGACGGCAATATCGAAATTTTTGCCGAGATAGTTCCGACTTTCGGATTTCTGCCGGCCCCTTCTGTTTTTGAGGTTTGGCAGGGATGGATTGGAGTTACTCTGCCGCTGCCTAAACTGAAATAGGCGCCTGCAGCAACGCTCAAAGTTTGCACCATTTAGATCATTATGCTTCATTTAGCTGCCGTATACAATCGGCGGTAATTCTCACCGTTGACGATTCCCGGCGCCCGGATTAAAGTCTATAGTCGTGAGGTATTAATGGGAAAGGTAGTACTCAATGCGTCCGATCTGGACGGCTATTTAACGGATACGGACAAGGAGCAGCTTCTCTCTTTAAACCGTACTTATGACAGGGCGATGGGACTTTTTAAAAAGCTCGAAAAGGCGGTGAAAACGCAGGAGCGGGAGAACAGGCAGCAGGAATTAATCGCCTTGTACCATGAGATGGGTGAGATCATGCAGAATATGGCTCGAGGTGAATCCCGGATTCGGGTTTACTCATGGGAAACCCCTGCAGCTGTTCACGGTGAGGTTTCCCGAATGATTGCCAAGCTTCGAGATGTCACCACGGGGCAGCACGAATTCATCTACTACATTCAGCGGGCTTACGAGCTTCTCTTTAACTTTGCTTTCGCAGGCCCTAACAATGCAAAGAAGAGTTATCTCATAGTACGCACACCGATACTTCATCCTGTCCAGAATTTCGCCGTCCACCGAATTCCTGCTGTTGATGAGGATATACAGAACAGTGTTATGTGTGTTATGCTGAGGGGAGCTCTCCTCCCTTCCATGATCATGTCTAAAGAAATCCAGGAGTATTCCTCTGCCGGTTATATCACACCCTTTGCTCTTTTTAAGGTATCCCGGAACGATGAGAGATCGGAATCGGATATGGAATATATCCTGGATCTGGATAGATCCTATTTTGACCTGAAGAGCCTGGATGGTAAGGATCTTATCTTCGCCGATCCTATGAATGCAACCGGAGGCAGCCTTGTAACAATCGTGCAGTACCTGGCGGCCCGGAAAATCGAGCCGAGATCGATTCTCTTTTTCAATGTCATCTCTGCTGTCAAGGGAACACTTCAAATCGTCCGCGCTATAGATAGAGCAGTTGTATATACCCTCTGGATGGATCCTGTGCTCAACAGCAAGGCTTATATACTTCCCGGACTGGGAGATGCGGGCGATCGTATCAACGGTCCCGACACCGAGGAATCGCCGAGGGATATCATTCAGTTGATTGCCACCTACGGATCCACCATTACGTCCCTTTACCGGTCGCAGCTGTCTCAAATAGAAGAGACCGTTCTCGGCCGCAAAAAGTAGTTGCTGCCATGGTCAAGGAGTTTATGACGAGAAGAGTATACGCGATCATTGTTATTACCATACTATTTATTCAGGTTTTTACCGGCTGCGTTTCCTCTGACGCCAGGAAGGAGCTGGCGCAGGAATATTACAATCTCGGAAATTCCTACTACACAATCAAAGACTTCGATCGGGCCGTCGACTTTTTCAACCAGGCTCTGGCTCTGGATCCGAAGCTGTTGGATGCTCACTACAATCTCTCTTTGGCGCTTATCAAACAGGGAAGGGGTGAGAAAGCGGAGGCTCTGCTGCTCGAGCTGTTGGAGGAGGCGCCTGAGAATATCTCGGTTCTCCAGATTTTAAGTTACTCCTACTTCAGGCAGGGTAAAGTCGTCGAAGCCATTTCAGTATTGGACACAATATTGGAAATTGCTGCCGACAATCGGGATGCGCTGTACAATAAAGGCATAATCTACTGGAAGAACAACGAGGAAGAGAAAGCTGTCGAAGAATTCCTGAAACTTTTATCCGTTCTTCCCGAGAACGGGCGCCAATACTACACAGATACGCTGTATAACCTTGGCAGGCTTTTGATGGATATGAAGGATGCCCGGAAAGCCGTGACTTTCCTGGAGAGATATCTTGTGTGGAAGGAAGAGGATGTTGAAGTTAACTTGATGCTCGCAGAGAGCTATAAGGATCTGGAGCAGTACGGTTCTTCTCTCGATGTGTACACACGGGTTCTTGTGTTGGACAGCAGTATTTCCGAAGCATGGATGGCTCAAGCTGAAATCCTGCTTACGAAGATACAGGATCCCCGCGAAGGATTGAAGGCTCTCGATCAAGCCTTGAGCCGCGGTTTCTCGGATCAGGAAAGGCTGACCGCCCTACTAGACCATCCGGAGCTCATTGAGAAAGAAGGGGTGGAGGATTTGCTGAAAAGCTATTCCCTTTTTAAGACCGATTGAGGATATACAAAACTCACTCAAACGCAAATATATCTGGATATTTTTCAGAGACTTGCTTGATAATGTGATGGGCCTGTTTGACGGCTGTCTTAGCTTCTTCTTCAGTAACATGTATACCGCCACCATAATCTCCAATATTGCGGATTTTTTCTAAAGTCGCATAGTCTTTGCCGAAATCCACTGAGAATCGTCCCGTGTGAACGAGATCATGATGAACAGCCGAAATAATCCCGGAATGTTTCTTAAATGTTTTCCCTTCAGATGCAAAAAGAGCAGAAACGGAATAGAAGGCAGCATAATAAGCCCGAGATGCAGCTGAATTATATTCGATGCTAAGTAGTTCTTTGGCTGTTTGATAAGTTTTTACTGCGCGTTCCCAGAAGTCTAAGGCTTCTTTATTCATAGAAGCACTCCTTCCTGCTGAGCATTCCGATATAAAGCAAATTCTCCAGCTTCAGATTTTTCCTTTTCAACAGCTGTCACATCAATAATGATTCCGCTCTCCAATATTAGATCATAGAGAGATTTGAGAATTCTCCTA
>CBDUZM010000143.1:0-7313 GCA_965371685.1 uncultured Spirochaetaceae bacterium
CCGGATGCATTGCAGCCGATTTTAATGAAAACGGATGGATCGATCTGGCCGTGGCCAACCATAAGGTGGAAGGCGATCATGTTGGATGGTCTTCGGTCTGGTGGAACAGCCCGCATGGCTTTTCAGAGGAACGTATGACCCGCCTTCCAACGGAAGGACCGCACGGAATGACCGCTATCGGCCCCGGAAACATTGCAGACCGCGGGCCGGAGGAGTACTACATCTCCGCCCCGTTCGAGCTTCCGGATAATGCTCATCCCACGACTGTGTCGTGGACGGCTGAAATACCTGCTAAAACATGGATAAAGGCGCAGGTAAGGGTTGCGAAGAATGAGAGTGATTTGAAAAGATCGCCCTGGATGGGGAACAACGGTCCGGACACCTGGTTTGCGAATCTTGATATAATCCCCCCTGAACAGTATAAAGGAGCGTGGATTCAGTACCGGCTGGCTCTGGGCGCAAAAAACAGCCTCTCCACACCACGAGTCCGCGATGTAGGTATCGGCTTTACGATATGAATACGGAAAATGAATGGTGGGTTGACGGCGCCTGCCTGGTGTACAAGAACCGCCTCCTCGATGTTCTTATAGAACAGGTGCCGGGTATTCTGAATACTGCTGATCCGGGCAGCGGACGATTCGGCAGCGGTATATGGACCTGCCGGGATCAGCACCCAATGTATCCCCTGGCCGTCGCCTATGCAACAGAAAACAGTCGCAACCCGTACTTCCGTGTTCCCGATCTGCTCACAGTAATCATTAAATCCGGCGACCCTTTAATCAACAACATGGACCGGCGGGGCCTGTGGGTCTTTCAAAATAAGAACGGTGACACATGGGGTACCATCAGTATGCCGTGGACCTACTCGCGTTGGATCCGCACGTTCGGGCTCATTCGCGATGCAATGCCCGCTGAGCAAAAAAAAGCGTGGGGGGAAGCCCTTTTGCTCGGTTACACGGAAATCAGCCGTACTCAACTGGACAGGGTTCATAACATTCCGACACACCATGCAATGGGATTGTACGCGGCCGGTATGTTCCTGGATCAGCCTGATTGGTGCAGGCAGGCACGCGAATTCATGGCAAGGGCCGTCGGTCATCAGTCCGAAGGCGGATACTGGTCCGAAAACTCCGGCCCTGTTGTAAACTATGGTTTTACCTATGTTGATGCGCTGGGCGCCTACTATGCCATGTCCGGCGACCGACATGTATTGCCTGCCCTGCAAAAAGCGGCCGGCTTTTATCAACACTTCACCTATCCGGGCGGGCAAGGTGTTGAAACCATCGATGAACGCAATCCATACAGAGCTTTGATAAACCCGGGGAACGTCGGTTTCACGTTTACACCTGCCGGCCGCAGCTACCTGCACAATCAATGGTCACGACTCGCAGGCAGGGGTTCCAGCCGGATTTGATCGCGTCCCTGCTCCTGCACGGAGAAGAAGGTGAAATTCAGCAGAAACCGGGCTGCAGGGAAAAGAGGATCTTCGTGTTGCGGGAAGACAATGTCGAACGGGCAATGACTTTACGTAAAGGCCCCTGGTTTGTGTGTCTCTCGGCATATACCGCGCCGGTCTCCACGTCACGTTGGATCCAGGACCGCCAGAACCTTGTGAGCATCTACCACGACAAGAACGGGCTGATCCTTGGCGGCGGCAGCACGAAGCTGCAGCCTGCATGGAGTAACTTCACCGTCGGTGATACCACGCTTCTAAGGCACTCGACAGGCGACACCGACCCCGACTTCCTGCCGGAAGGCGAACTCTACCACGTTCCGCATACAGCATTACTAATCCGCGAACCAGACCCGGGACTCGACCTCCGGTATGGACCGGAAGACTGCCGCATTCGCATCAGGTTTCTCGACGACCGCACGATCGAATACACCGTCGAGTCGACAGCCCGATCGTCCCTGCCCGTGGCTGCGCATCTGACACTCATGCCGCATATAGACCAGACACTAGGAACTTCCACGGGAAAAAACATTCCTCTTGATGATACGCCGGTTGAGCTTTCGCCTGCCGATATAGGCGGTAAAATCTCGTACGCGGGTTATAGAATACATGTTCCCCCCTCAGCCGGTCTGCACTGGCCCAGAGTGCCCCACAATCCTTATCAAAAGGACGGTCATGCGGCAATCAGCGAAGCGAGGATCGAAATCCATGTCCCTTTAACCCCGGGACACCGAAAAGAACGCATTGTGATTGAAATAGACGAATGACGTTAACTGCAGAATCTTTACTTTTTTGGCCTCCCAAGCTTGTATAATGAGAATATTCTCATTATATTATAAGTCATGAAAATAACAGTAGCCAGCGGCAAGGGGGGAACCGGTAAAACCACCTTTGCTGTTAACCTTGCCTATTCACTCTCTGTTACAGGCAAAAAAGTCAGATTGCTGGATTGCGATGTTGAAGAACCGGACGATCACCTCTTTGTGACTCCCAATTTCACTGAAAATATTTCAGTAGACGTCAAAAAACCCGTTTGGGACAGCGAAAAGTGCACTGGCTGCGGTAAATGCGCCGAAGCATGTAATTCCAATGCAATTGCCGTGATTAAAGGAAAAGTGCTGATCTTTAACGAACTGTGCCACGCCTGTGGGACCTGTTCATACGTATGTCCCGAAGGCGCCCTCAAAGAAGCGCCCTATTCCATCGGCCAGGTACAAACGGCTTTGGACGGGATTGACAACCAAAAATATCCATTTACCTTTGCCCACGGCATTCTAAACATCGCAGAAGCATTAGCGCCGATAGTAGTTCGGCAGGTAAAGCATTTTATTGATCCTGAATCTATTAATATTATTGATGCTTCACCGGGAACAAGCTGTCCGGTAGTAGAAGCGGTGAACGGCGCCGATGCTGCCGTCTTAATTACCGAACCGACTCCTTTCGGTTTAAACGATCTCAAACTGGCTGTAGGATTGACCCTTAAGTTAGGCGTTCCTACCGGAATTGTTGTTAATCGATCGGACGGCAAAGATGAACTCATCAAAGAATATGCCGAAAGCGTGAATATTCCCATCATAGGAAGGATACCCTTTAAGCGTAAATATGCGGAGGAATATTCAAAAGGAAATATGCTTGCCGTCGAGTTTCCTGAGCTGAGAGAAAATTTGCTGGGTATTTTCGAGGAAATAAGTAAACTGCCGGGCTCTGCAGTTCCTCCGGTTCCGGAAGAAGATGAAATTCCCGAAAAAACCAGGACAGCTAAAAAGCCTGTGAAAGGAAACGCGGTAGATCACCGGGAAATCGCAGTGATCAGCGGAAAAGGCGGCACCGGTAAAACAACGATCGTCGCCTCTTTTGCCCTTATCTCCCGGAACAAGGTGCTTGCCGACAATGATGTCGATGCAGCCGATCTTCATCTTTTATTCAACCCTTCTACCTATGAAGCCCATGATTTTATAGGCGGGGAAACCCCGACTATTGATTCCGCCAAATGTACCGGGTGCGGTCAGTGCGCTGATAACTGTCACTTTAATGCCATTAGCCCCGACGGTCCCCCTAACAATTTCACTGACACAACCTACACAATAGACGAACTTGCCTGCGAGGGCTGCGGTTTGTGCGGTTATGTATGCCCCGATGAAGCGATCGATTTCCATGATAATGTCACAGGAAAGTGGTTCGTTTCTGAGACCAGCTATGGGACTATGGCCCATGCACGATTAGGAATTGCCGAAGAAAATTCGGGCAAACTGGTAACCCGGGTACGCAAGCGGGCAGTGGATCTGGTTCGTGAACAGGGGTGTGATAAAATACTATCCGACGGCCCGCCCGGAACGGGATGTCCGGTTATTGCCTCGGTTTCCGGAGTTGATCTTGTGCTCATTGTCACAGAACCTACTATTTCGGGAGTGCATGATATGGAGCGTGTTCTAAAGCTCTCATCCCATTTTGGTGTTCCCGCTTTAGTGATTATCAATAAGGCGGATCTTAACGAAGAGCAGGCTCAAAAAATATGCTCCCTTGCCGAACAGGCAGACTCCGGGGTCATAGGGAAAATACCCTTTGATCAGGAGGTTAACGAGGCGCTGATGAACGGCAAAACCGTCATTGAACACGGAAAGGGTCCCGCGGTCAAAGCGATCCGGGCAGTGTGGGATACTCTTAAAAAAGAATTGCTTAAAAAATAATCAATTTACAATAGCCGCGATATCTCCTATTATAAACGAATAGACTAAACACAGGAACAGGCGGAAAGCTGCGCTGGAAAGGAGAATGCCTTGAATTTAGAGAGGACACTGGTGCTTATAAAACCGGATGCCGTCAGGCGGGGACTGTCCGGAGAGATAATCAGCCGGATGGAGAAAAAGGGATTCAAGATGAAGGCGGTCAGGCTGATGCATCTTGACAGGGCATTGGCGGAACGGCACTACGCAGAGCACGCTGGAAAAGTCTTCTATGATCCCCTGGTGGAGTTTATAACATCGGCGCCTCTTCTGGCCATGGTGTGGGAAGGGCGGCAGGTGATCGATACGGTAAGGAAGATGACCGGGAGCACGGACAGCGCCCGGGCCCTTCCGGGAACGATCAGGGGCGACCTGGCATTGAGCTCCCGCTACAACCTTATACACGCATCCGACAGCCCAGAATCGGCGCAGAGGGAGATCGGCCTCTTCTTTCCCGGCGAAGATCTTCTCAGCTACGACCGGATGGAGGATACCTTCCCTTTCGTGGATACTGACTATCCTTCCCCTTCCTCGTAACAGAGGCTTAAATTAAAAGGAGGCTCGACGATGAAAAGAGCTGCAGCAGTTTTATTTTTCTTGAGCCTTATGCCGTTTCTCCTCGAAGCGGAATCGGACAGGCTTCTTCTCGCAACGACGACGAGTACGGAAAACAGCGGGCTCCTGTCCGTGCTGCTCCCCCCCTTTGAGAAACAGAGCGGGCTCAAGGTAGATGTTATTGCCGTCGGCACCGGAAGAGCTTTGAAGATGGGAGAGAACGGGGATGTTGACATGGTTATGGTGCATGCCCGGGAAGCGGAGGATGAGTTTGTCAGCAAAGGCTTCGGGATATACCGGAAGGACCTTATGTACAACGACTTCGTTGTTCTGGGCCCCCCACACGATCCGGCATTATTAAAAGAGGCAGCTTCTTCCGCGGACGCTTTTGAAAAAATCGCCGGCGCACAGGCCGTCTTCATTTCCCGCGGCGACAACTCGGGCACCCACATGAAGGAGAGGAATATATGGGAGGCGGCGGGGATCGAGCCGGATGGAAAATGGTATAAGGAGGCAGGACAGGGAATGGGGGCGGTAATCACCATGGCGGAGGAGATGGGCGCCTATACTCTGTCGGACAGGGGAACTTACCTGTTCAGGAAAGCAGATCTATCGCTCGTAACCCTCTTCGAAGGAGATCCTGCACTCTTTAATCCTTACGGAATGATTGCCGTTAATCCCGAGAGGCATCCGCACGTGAATTTCAAAGCGGCCAAAATGCTGATCGATTGGCTTCTTACAGACGAAGCCCAAAACATCATCAGCAGCTATACGGTAGGGGGCCGGCCTCTCTTCTATACTCACCAATGATCGGCGCACTGCAGAGAGCTCTCGTACTTCTTACATCAGGAAACAGGGAAGTCTATTTTATAGCCTTTACCTCTATCAAATTCTCCCTCATTTCGACTTTTCTTGCATCCATCCCGGCAATCGTCCTGGGCATTGGAATCGCCGTAAAGAAATTTCGAGGGAAACGCTTCATTGTATCGGTCCTCAACAGCCTGATGGCTCTTCCCACCGTGGTTATCGGGCTTCTCGTATTTTCCTTTTTGACACGAACAGGCCCTCTGGGCAGATACTCTCTCCTGTTCACTCCATCGGCCGTAGTTATTGGGCAGACGATCCTTGCCTTCCCGATCGCGGCTTCCATGGTTTACAGCGGTTTGAGCAAGATCGATCCGCGGATGACTGAAACCCTGATCACTCTCGGCGCCTCTCAGAGAAACATCTTTTTCATGACCCTGAGAGAAGCGAGAACGGCTATAGCCTCGTCGGTACTCGCGGGATTCGGCAGAGTGATAGGGGAGGTGGGAGTTTCGATGATCCTCGGGGGAAATATCCGGTGGTATACGAGAACGATCACCACCACGATAGCCATGGAAACAAGCAAGGGTAATTTCGAGATCGCTCTCGCACTGGGAATTATTCTCATTCTCATCGCCTTTGCCGTAAATTTCGCGCTTCATTGGTCGATAAGGCATGGAATTAAATAATGGACAACCCCCTGTTTCTTCTTGAAAACATCAGATATGCTTATGACAGGACCAATGTCCTGGACCTCGAGTATCTCTCCGTTTCCCGTGCTCAGATCACGGTTATCGCCGGTCCCAACGGCGCCGGTAAAACGACCCTTCTCAAGGTTATAAACTCTCTTCTCCTGCCCGCCGGCGGCACAATTCGTTATAAAAACGAGCTCCTGAAGTACATGAAAATGCCCGGGAAAGAAAGTATGATACGAAGAGAAACGGTTCTCGTTCATCAGGAGCCTTTTGTCTTCACCGGTTCCGTTTTCCAAAACGTCGCATATGGACTCAAGATCCGCCATACGCCGCATAGGGAAATACAAAAAAAAGTCCGGGAAAATCTTGCCCTGGTGGGCCTGGCAGATTTTGAGAAGAGGAAGGCATCCGAGCTGTCCGGCGGCGAGCGAAAGAGGATGAGCATAGCCAGGGCGCTTGTGCTGGCGCCGGAGGTGCTGCTCCTCGATGAGCCCTCCGCGCATGTGGACAGCGAATCTCTTCGGCAGATCGAAACGCTGCTCCTCGAGATCAGGGAAAGAACAACAGTCATTGTAAGCACCCATAACCTCCCCTTCGCTTACCGCACCGGTGACAGGTTCGTTTACCTGCAGGAAGGCAAAGCTGTTCCTTCGGACGTCAATGTTTTTAAAGGCGCCGTGGATGAGACGAACGATGATTTTACCTACTTCCGCATCGGCAGCCGTCGTTTTATATGCCCTGCCCAGAGCGGCGACTTCAAGGCTGCGGTTCTTCCATTGGATGATGTCATCCTCTCCGACCACCCCGTACAGACCAGCGCCCGAAACCAGTTCAAGGGATCTGTCCGGAGCGTGAGGAAGAAAAACGGCAAATACCGTGTGAACCTCGACTGCGGGTTTACTGTGGAGACCTTTATTACAGGCGCTTCCATAAAAGAACTGGCTGTGGCGCCCGGCAGAGATCTCTATGTCACTTTCAAGGCAGCCGCTATTTCATTATATTAAGGTGAGGAGCAGTTATGGCCGGGACAATGATACATCCCGATACAGCACTGGATATTATTAAAACATGCATTACCCATGA
>CBDUZM010000144.1:0-7309 GCA_965371685.1 uncultured Spirochaetaceae bacterium
GCCTCCTTTTTTTCTGGAATTGTCTGTAGTTGCCGGTAAGCTCCTTTATCCAGCTTACATCCTGTTCGGGTATGGCTTTTGTCTTAGATTGGCCATTCTCCGACCAGGTGATCCGCCTGAACAGATGACCTCCGCTTTTGTAGCACCAGCAGTTGGGTTTTCCACATTTGCAGTGCACCTCTTTGTACGCTCCGGGAAGCATCGAAGGAATAGATAGTATCTGATTGAGAATCAGGCTTCGTTGTTTTTCCAACTTTTTTATACGATCAAGGGTTGACATCTTAACGTATTATAGTTAATGGCAGTTAAGATGTCAAGCACAAAAAATGAAAGTTTAATAAGATTTAACATCGCCGGAATCCCCTTGATCACTTCCGTATCACTAAAGTTGCGTCTAAGAGATATCCTCACAGCTTATCTTCCTCCTACCTATGGGAACGAATTAATTCCTGCTGTGGACACTTTGATGCTTCTTTTGTGCAATATCACCCTGGGCAGACAGCCTCTGTATGAGTTGGGACAGTGGGTAGAGAGTATCGATCCGAACTGTTTTGGGTTAGGAGTGGAAAATCTCAAGGCTTTCAACGATGATCGTTTTGCTCGCGCTCTGGACAAGCTCTATCTTGCCGACCGTGCTTCTCTGATGACTGAAATTGTTGTGAAGATGATAGAAGAGGTGGACCTTGAGCTTAGCCGGATTCACAACGATTCAACAACCGTAAAGGCTTATGGGAAAATACCTGGTAAGACTATTACTGGTCTAGAGTTGGCACGGGGCACGAGCAAAGACCACCGCCCCGATTTAAAACAGCTTGTTTTCAGTTTGAGTATTTCTTCTGATGGGGCTGTTCCGGTACATTACAAAACATATTCCGGTAATCGCACCGATGATACTACCCACATTGAGACATGGACTACAGTGAGTAAAATAGCCGGCAAGCATGACTTCATCTACGTTGCAGACTGTAAGGTGTGCACTTCAAACCAGTTGGGCTATATCGTTGGCAAAGGCGGCCGTGTTATTACTACTGTGCCGAATACGTGGAAAGAGACAACGACTTTCAAAGAAGAGCTTCGTTTGGAGAGAAAGGAAAAAAAGCGCATATGGCGAAGGAAGACACCAGGGGGCTGGGATGAAGTGGAATACTATTCGCTATTTTGCGGGGATTACTGCACGAAAAAAGCAGGCTACCGGATGTATTGGTACCACTCAAGCGAAAAGAGGAAGAACGACGCTTTGAGCAGGGAGCAAAAGCTACGGAAGGCAGAAAACAAACTATTCAATTTGGCGCCCAAACTGAACAAGAGAAAACTGAAAACGAGAGAAGAGATTGATAAACGAATAGAAGAGATACTGAAGAATTACAAGGTAGGTAACTTCTTAACGATCTCACTTACCGAGGTAAGGCAATCATATAGGGTGCAAATAGGCAGAGGGAGGCCGGGACCGAATACGAAATACAAAAAGTGTGTTGAGACGGTTTATTCTCTTGTCTGGGAGAGAGACAAAGAAGCGTTGATGCGAGAGAAAAATGTTGACGGTGTTTTCCCTCTACTGACTACAGATGATTCATTATCAGCGAAGGAAGTTCTGCGTGCCTATAAATATCAACCTCGGCTGGAGAAACGTTTCACCCAATTCAAGAGTGTTCACGAAGCAGCCCCGCTGCTTTTCAAAAAGATAGAACGAGTTGAAGGGATAATGTTTTTATTTTTTCTCTCCTTAATGATTCAAGCCATAATCGAGAGAGAAGTAAGACTAAAAATGAAGGAATGGGGCATCAAAACCCTACCCATTTACCCAGAATCCAGGGATGCTTTTCACCCAACTACCTCAAAAATCCTGGGCGTTTTCGAAGGCATTTCCTCTTATCAAGTGAGAATGGGACAAATGACCAAGGAATTCCGAGATTCCTTGACCAAAACACAGAAGCAAATTTTAAAGCTATTGGGGATCAGCTCAGATTACTACTGGGGAAAGTCTGCCTAGAAAATAAAAAATCGGAAAAAACGTGATTTTAACTTGCGGAAAATGAGATATAAATTTCATCATAGTGTTAAATTTACATTTTCCCATATAGATAAAGGCCAGCCTAATGAATCGAAAAAATATTACATTACTATTATCGAAGGCCGGGAATGAAAAATCAAGGATATTTTGAGAATATTTCATGGGCTATATCGGCCTGCAAACAATTGACAGGTTACAATTCCCCTACCCTATTGTCTCCTTGACCGGGAAACTGTTATCTCGTAATATTTCCCTTGTTTTGAATAAATTATCTATCGTTCGAGCTATCCGAGGTTGGCTTTAAATGGCTGAATACAGTAAAATTTTACATCATCTGGATGAGGATTACACCGATCCTGTTCGCGATCCCATCTGGAAACACATCTACCTCTCTCCCCCTCTTACCAGGATTATTCACACCGGGGCATTTTTAAAACTACACGGGATTAAGCAGCTGGGCCCCACATACCTTGTCTACCCCGGAGCGACCCATACCCGCTTCAGCCACAGCCTTGGCGTCTTCCATCTGGCACGGCGAATGATAATCCAGTTAATCAAGACCGATCGAAAGATGCCCCTCACTCTGGATGGCGTAAAAGCCTTTCTCTGCGCCTCCCTGCTCCACGATCTCGGACACTACCCCTATGCCCACTCCCTCAAAGATCTTAACGTTAAAGATCATGAGAGCCTTACAGGCGAATATATCCTGCAGGATGAAGAATTGAGCGGGCTGATCCGGCACAAATTGGGGGTTTTGCCACAGACGGTCGCGTCCATAATCGATATGAAATCAAAAAAAACAACAGACGACAGCATTCGCTTTTTTCGTAATCTCCTTTCAGGAGTGCTGGATCCTGATAAACTCGATTATCTTAACCGCGATGCTTATTTTTGCGGTATTCCTTACGGCCTTCAGGATATAGACTTTATATACAGTCAGATAGAGCCTCATCCGGTAATGGGGCTTGCAATCCGAAGGAAAGGACTTCCATCTGTCGAAAGCATCCTCTTCTCCAAATATCTGATGTATCGGAATGTCTACTGGCATGAAAAAGTGCGCAATGCCACAGCTATGATAAAGAAAGCCATCCTTCTCGGTTTGAAATCCGGAATAATACGTCCTGAGAACCTCTATGGAATAGACGACCGGGAGTTCTTTTCCCGGATGCGGGCTGATATTTTCCCTCCCTTCAGGTTGATTGAGATGGCCCATTCGAAAAAACTTTACCGGTATATATATCAGACGCGTTTTTCCGATCAGATACCATTTCATTTACAGTTGGAAGACCTGGAACAGAGGCTCAAGTTTGAGCAGTCCATGGCGGAAAGAGCGGGAGCGAGCCCTGAGCAGATTATCGTCGATATACCTGAAAGAATCTCTTTTGATATCGAGCTGCCCGTTATCGAGAGGGAAAAAGTTGTCCCTTATAACGAGTCGGGAAGCGTGTTCAACGAGGATATAGTGAAAGACTTCACGGGATCACTTCGAACAATTTCCCTTCTTGCCGAAGACAATCAGGGCCTAATCGAACAGATCGAATCGCTGGATCTCGAAGCCTTATTCAAAGGATAATGAAACGCTAAAAGATATTTTACTGCGATTCAGGTTTACTAAAGTTCTTTATTTAGAGTCCTCATGCAGCGGGTGCATATTTTTATTTTCTTCCTTGCGCCGTTTTTTACAATGTATTTCGAATGGAGATTTATCTTGAAACTTCTTTTTGTCGTGACCCCGATATGAACTCCGGCGCCGCCTTTCTTTTTCGGAAGCCCTTTCCTGGGCACATTCTGACCTGCACTTGATCCCCTTCCGCATATCTCACATGTTCTGCTCAATTGTTTATCTCCATATATTAAGTGATGTTGAAAATACATTGCCGATGGTAAAAAGTCAATAGTCCCTTCAAGAAGGGGTGCGTTAAAACTGCTCTGTCATTATTTTCGCGTCTATCATCCGGCCGGGTGTATTTTCCTCCACAAAACTCAATATCTTCTGCATTACCGACTCACCATAACGTTTTGAATTGCTGACAAGAGCAACACCGATCTGGGCAAATTTAATCGAAGACTGAAGGTCCACTTCCGCTGCAGAAACCTTGAATTTCGACTGAATGCGGTCTTTGAGAGACTTTATTACCCGTCTTTTATCCTTGAGAGATGCAGAACCGGGTATTTCGAGGATAAACTGGAACATGGATACGATCATGTGTGTGAAAGACCGGCATTACTCAAAAATATCGGCAATATCGTCTATTTGAAGATCTGTCTGTTCTTCTGTATCCTGATTACGATCCTTCAGGGGAAGATATACCTCGTTGTACAGATTGGAAAGCTCAAAAATGTCGTCATCCTGATAGGTTTCAGGTATCTTAACGGCAAAGTTGTAATCTTTTTCATCCAATCCCCGTTTCATAACATGGATCGGATCCGTCACGGTTATAGCAAAATGGGGACTGTAGACTACAAGGTAGAAGATGAATAACAGTATCACCATGACAAAGAAAAATAAGGCCTGCCAGGACTGGTTTTTCTCCTGTACTTGATTATCCATCCTCCTGTCCATGAAAATTTCCCATTCACCGTTTTTAACGTAAGAGTAGTCCCCAATGGTGAAATTTTGGCTAAAATAGTCTTGATTGTAACGGGTAAAGACGGCTTCCCCGCCTCTCTTAACGAGTAATACCTCATCCTCAAACAGCTCTATTTGCCTCGTTGAAATTTCAGATGACACGCCGCCTCGTTCGAGAAGCGATATTACCTTTTCTTCCCGCTTCTCAGAGATGGAAGAAGGACCGATTGACCCAACCAGCTCAGTGAGCACAGAATATCCAAAAAAGGCGAAAACAATGACTGTTACACTGATTGTAATCACTTTCGCCAGGTGTCTCTGGTTCATCCTGGAATTGGTGTATTTGATCTTTCGAAATATCTTCAATATCCTCAACAGCCGCAATATCCTGGCCACCCTGATTGCCTTTATCAGTTTGAGAATATTTAGAATTCCGCCCAATCCAACCACGGCTGCTCCACCGAAAAGATAGAACAGGAGTGGAGGGGCGGATGAAAAGATAAGCAAAGGCACGGAAGCCAGGAAGTCTATCCAACCTCTTTCGTGCACCAGGTAGTAGAAGGCTCTTCTCCGGGTAAGGCCGTTGTAAAGCCTTGTGAGGAACTCTATGGTAAAAAAGAGATCGAACATAAATCCTGTGAACATCAGAATTTTTCGCGCCTCTTGTGTCCACCCGGTTATGATGGAAAAATCATCAAGAAATGTTTGAACGATGACCAGGAGAATGACCACGGTCACCAACGATTCCAATAACTTTACTGTCAGCGATTGTTTTTCTTCTCTTACCACCCGTTTTCTCCTGCAGTTTTATAGAGCTCATCGAGCATCTTGATATCAAAGCCATAGTGCTTATAGTTACGCCTTGCAATGCTGAACCAGCTTTTATCCGGACTGTCGGCGCCTCTATCCAATCGCCTCGTTGGTACGTACTTCTGACAGCGGTAAGCGAAGATTGAGGTAATACGTGAAGTAGCTTCAATACTGCTGTTTTCAAGAAATGAGACATTCGAATTCACGCAGCTGCGCAGTACAGGGTCTGGAAGCATCTTTATCTTCTCTTCCAGAATCTGGAGGACCTTTTCTGCAAAAATTGTTTGAATAACGCCTGACATCATCCCCCGGCCGGCCGATTCGACGGTCAGCAGGTGGATGCTGTTTCGCAGGATCAACGATACCTTGATCAGGTTTTTAATTTCCTCTTTACTCATCTTCAACTTCTGAACCTTGGTGAGCTCAAAATGTATGTAATCTCTCCTTCTGAAAGCCTCATCGACATATCGATCGGTAATGCTATTGAGTACAGCTTGAAAGGGGCCGATGAAAGCTTTTCGCGCTTCCGTCTTTTCCAGCAGTTTTTTCTGGAAATCGAAAATAGGTTCTGCGGCTTTGGGCGAAGGAACACCCTGCTCCCTCAGAAAAGCGGTAAAGGTAAAATCAATCCGATCCAGCAGTATTTTTGTTTGAGCGAAGAGACTTTTATCAGTCGTTTCCCTGAGAGCCTGCGTTAAAATGGCCTCGATCTCCGTCCAGCTGTGATCGGGAAAGTAGTTGGCTGAAGAAAGTGTCGGCATCAGTTGTCTCTCATTTAATTTTAAAAATTGTATAATCTGGTCTTCCCTGTGTATAGGAGAAAAATCATGGAGCGTGGGATTTGCAAGCAGCCTCTGTATAAACTGGACTGCTTTTTGACGTTCAATATCCATGTATACCCCTTCCTATTTATTTTCGGCGTAGAAAACCAAAAATTCAATCATCTATCTCCCGCAAACTTTTGAATTCCCGGCAGGCTGTATTCGAACTTTTTTTATTTTCTTTTCCTACGGTATATAATAGAAATTGTGCTTTACCGACTATTATGTTGTGGAGCAATTGTAACAGATGTTTGTTGTCTATATGGTAAAATTAAAAAAGCTCACTATAACAACTCTCTTACTCATTCTGTTGTGCGTGCTTCCACTCTGCCCGCAGGATTTCCAGCCGCTTGAGGAGGAAGCGCCGGAAGCTATCTTTCAGGCGGAAATCGGCGACAGTGAAGTGGATTTTTTCATCGACGGCTCGTGGAACGCCCAGGTTTCCGGTGCTGCAGGACTTCTTATAAATCCTGAAGGTAAATTAAGCAAAATAGATACCTTTCCCGCGTATCCATTAGGCTTCCTCTTTCATCAGCAGCCTGATCTTACCTTCTCCGTCTGGTTGATGCAGCGATATTTCGTTGAATTCTCCGTACTGGGCAACTTCGATCAGAATTCATTCCGCATGGGATACCAGGGAAAGAAAGATGAGTGGCTGCAGAAACTTATCATAGGCAACCGCGGCATCGGAATCGATCCCTATCCGTACATGTCTATACCGGAAACAGGAGATTCCAGTCTTGGGATTGAAGCGGAGCTGGCATCAGGATCGTCATCGCACCAGCTCCTGCTTCGGTTCGACAACAACGATGAAGGCAGAAAGGTTTTCATAGGCAAGAACGAGGTGACGGAAGAGTACTATCCCCTGGAATCCTACATCCAGGGACGTTTCTTCAAGCTCCCCGACCAGGGAGTAGATAACCTGGTTCTCTACCTGGAGGACGCCGACGGTTCCCTGTCCGGTAACGATGGGAGAAACTACCGCGCGGCAGAATTTGAGGAAGCATTGCTGGATTCGCAGGAGGGCACGGTACGCCTCAAGCAGCCGCACAACGGGAGAGTGCTTGTTTATTATAGGAAAGGCGGATTGGATGTGGG
>CBDUZM010000145.1:0-7303 GCA_965371685.1 uncultured Spirochaetaceae bacterium
TTGTGAAGGATAATACCCCGAATTGGGTAGCTATACTGCAAATTTGCAGCGTCCAAGGGTAATATACTTCATATTTGCCGTTCACTCACTAGTTAGATAGTCTCCCCGAATATGGCAAAGGTATTCAATAAAGTAGGTACCATATCAACGCTGAAGGCTGAGCTTCACCGTAGAAATATTCACCAATTCCATTCGGTTCGGGAAATACAGGCTTTTGAGAGAGAATTTGATGACCTCAAAGCCTCCATTCTTCAGAAGTCGAGGAAAGCATTATTGACAGAAAAGGACCAGATTTTTCAGAAAATAGAAGAAATTGAATTCCAAATTGAATCCAAGCGCAAGGCTGCTGAACAGTTTATCGACCAGAAAATCAATATTATCGAAAATCGGATCAACTTTCTGGAAGAGCAGAGGAAGTATGTAATCCTCAAAGCTATCTCCCCCATTCTCATATCCTTTCTGAAAGTACGGTGTAATCGCATCTCCTACTCGAAACCTCAGTATATCCGGCACTCCATTAGGCAGGAAAATGATGACCGAGAAAGGTTAGAGAAGAGATTTGATGAGATCTCAAATAACCTTGAGAACATTGTAATCTCAGTATCGAGTGACGAAATACAGAAACTTGTATCCGCCAAATCTGCTATAGATGATGTCCAACCTCTCATTTATGGCGCTATTGGAGAAAGCAAAGTATCATCGACCTTGTCTGAATTACCAGATGACTATATCGTAATCAACGATGTGAATGTGAAGCTATCGAAGCCTCTATATATGAAATCTGAAAATGATCGTATTTTCTCTTTTCAGATAGACCATGTGGTTGTTGGACCAACTGGAATATTTGCCATTGAGACAAAACATTGGAGCAAGACAACAATCGAAAAGGCGGATTTCTTTTCACCCATTAAGCAAATTCGACGGAGTGGATTTGCACTGTTTAGGATGCTCAACTCTGCAATCCATAATGGAGAACTATCATTGACCGGAACCTGGGGCGATCGCTCAGTAAGTGTACGAAATGTCCTAGTTCTCACTGCAAGCTACGAAAAGAAGAAATTCCAGCATGTTAAGATTATCGACCTAAGTTCACTGAATGGGTATATTCAATGGTTCGAAAAAGAGATCGGTCTTAAAGAGGTCCAATCTATCTCATCATATATTCGGCACCTAATTCAATGATCAAGGAGCTATCTAACAAATCACTAAAGCCGACCGCAAAGCGGCGGCTTAGTTCCACCGTTATGTCGCCAAGTCAGAAGTAACCCGAAACATCAACTGCCGATCTCACAGGATAATCCGCTGGCCCCGGCGGCATCTGAGCAAAGCGCATAGCCGCGGCCCTGCGAAGCCCCCGCCCTGGGGGCCTTTTGCCCTCGGGCATACCGTGGTATGCTGTGCTCATCAGCGGCTCGCTGTTGAGGGGAGACTCATGAAGCACAAAGCCCTGACTGTCGTATTTCTCGCTGTGTCAGCGACCATGCAGGCGCAATGGCAGGTCACCGAGATCGAGGACATGATGTATGGGAAAATCCACGCTATCGTGCTGCTTGCCGAAGCGTCGGAGGGAAAGGTGGTCAACCCGATCTTGGTTATCCTGAAAGATCCACCCCAAGGTTTCCCGTTCAGCATCGACGACGACTATGCCGTCGGCGTGGGCTGGGAAGGGCATCCCGTTTACAGCTCGATGGTGCTTGTTCGTATCAGATACGGTGAGGAACAGCCGCAGGAAACGGGCGCGCTTGCTGGCGGCGACAATGAAGTGTACCTGACTAAGCCCGAGGAAGCGATCGAGCGTTTCTCGGCTCTGTCAGAGGGCGGGAAGGTCGTTATTGGGATCCCACATAGCGGGGGAGGCTTTAATGCCAGGTGGGATATAACCGGATTCAACGAGGCTTTCGCTGAGCTGAGAGCCAGGGCTGGCGCCGAATAGTCACCGGCCTGCCTACCTTCAAGGGATCCAGACCGGAGGCCTTTTTTTGGCTTTTCAGCCTCTTGGCCGCGACCTCCTTCTCCAACGCCGGCTTGCGCTTTGTGCGCCACGGTTCGTCTGGAAGATCGGGTATGCCGAGGTCGATCACCGCATGGATATCCCGTGGGGTCAAAAAACTTGTCCGAGGTCGGAAGCACGATCGCATCGGAATCCGGGCTACTTTCGATTGCCTTGTTGACTATGGCCGATCCTACCGCTATTCTCCAGTTCTACTTTCATAACTTTACTGATCACGGAGAGCGCTCATGCCATGGAAGAAATTGCTTGCAAACATGACCGGCTCCATTGACGAGGAACTTCGGCTTCGCAATGAGTATCTCGTCACGGAAAACCGTATTCTGCGATCGAAAATAAAAGGTCGATTTCAGCTCAAAGACGAAGAACGGCGAGAACTTTCCGCAATCGGAAAGCAGCTCGGAAGGAAGGCGCTTGAGGCTGTCGCGACGATCGTAAAACCTGATACCATTCTCCGATGGCATGCAAAACTGGTGGCGCGCAAGTTCAACGGAACCGGCTACCGGCAATCTCCCGGAAGACCGTCTCTTCCTCCTGAAGTTGAGGCACAGATACTGAGGTTCGCTCGGCAGAACAGGAACTGGGGATATGACCGGATTTCCGGCGCCCTGAAGAACCTGGGGCACCGGGTAAGTGATGCAACGGTTGCCAATGTGTTGAGAAGACACGGTTTACCCCCGGCTCACGAGCGGAAGAAGGAAACGACCTGGAGAGAGTTCATCCGCAATCACATGGATGTGTTGGCAGCGTCCGATTTCTTCACCACAGAAGTGTGGACTCGCTTCGGTTTGGTTACCTACTATATCCTTTTCTTCATCCATCTTGGTACACGCAGGATTCACATCGCAGGAATCACGCCAAATCCCCATCAGGGGTGGATGGCGCAGGTAGTACGAAATATCACCGATATCGACGAAGGCATGCTGCTGCAGAATAACTGCAAGTACCTGATCCACGACCGGGACAGCAAGTTCTGCGAGCATTTCGATAGCCTAATGCGATCGGTGAACATAGAGCCGATGAAGCTGCCACCGCGTTCACCGAATCTAAACGCATATGCCGAGCGTTTCATCTTATCGGTTAAATCCGAATGTCTGGATAGAATGATTCTCTTCGGCGAGAGGTCACTTCGCCATGTACTCAAGGAGTATGCCGCTCATTACCACTTTGAACGTAACCATCAGGGCATCGGGAACAACCTTATTTTCCCTCAACCCGCTCCGGAGAAAAGTAACGTACAAGCAATCGAATGTCGAGAAAGGCTGGGTGGGCTGCTGAAGTTCTATCACCGACGGGCTGCGTAGGGACGTCGCTCTATTCTAATAACTTCTGCCTCAAACACTCCGTAGGGCGTTGCTATGTCCAGGCAATCATGCTGCGCTATCCCCATTAACCTTCCTGAATGGAATACGGTGTTAATCATGTCGATCTGTCATCACGTAATAGGGCGGATGAATATTTTGACCCCACGGGAGCGCATCAACAGCTGTTAGGCGAAATGCCCTTTTTATACCGTATTCACCGGAACGAAATAGTCATTCCTAAAATGCAAAACTACGATACTCACTACGTCCATTCTCCATTTGGGCTCCTCGCGAGACTACCCAATAGTAAATGGTTACACCATCTCTTGATGCCGCCCCGATCCAACGTGTGCTGCCTAAGGAATATTTATTACTTTCTGGTGTATTACCTCGGTAAACATGAACTGAAGTTATATAAACAATTTCTCCGTTGCGTGGAATTATTGGATCATCAGCAGCTAGACAATGTTCAATAACCCAATCTGATATTGCTGCCCACGCTTTTGCTGCATTCTCTCCGTACCAACTTCCTGTATCAATTGTACTGGAAGTGCCAATATTGGGTAGCGGTGAAGATGGAGTTGTTGAGGGCCTAAAATAATAAAGATTCCCTTGTATTGTAATTGTGTTGTTATTCGTGATTGAAGTATTTTGTGCAAATATTGTTAAAACAACGCAGGTGCATAATACTGCCATACTAATTGTTTTCTTCATTATGTCCCCTTTTTCTCAACAGTTTTTATCATATCGATGATTTTATCCTATTTTATCCTATGAATAATTCACGAGCATTTCGCCTAACGTTCTGAGAGTACAAGAAGTTGCCGTCGGGAGCTTGCGACCAGAGGCAATTTTGGTGAAGCGAAGCGGAACCTTGTACTCTCTGTTATGTCCAGTGCCCGGCTATTTCTTTTTTAACAATCTGCTCTTTCAAATGATTTGCTCTGCTCCTGAAATAATCAATTATTTCAGGCTTCGATTTATTATGAATTTCTTCTGCTTGTCTTTCTCTAATCTTTCTAATCATTTCAATCGTTTTCAATTATAGCTACCTCCCTTGGTGAGTATATCTCTATTGGTTTATATCCAATCTCAATATTGATTGAATTAAATAATCTGATTTTATCAAAATGTACGATGTGTTTAAAATTCCAGCTTACTAACATATCAATTCGGTTTATAGTTGCTAAAGCTATGTGCAAGCCATCATTAAAAAACTTTTCTGTTAATACATTTCTTTTCTGATAATATTCAGCAAGGGTTATAGTTGAATCATCAATTTCTAAATATAGTGAGTTATAACTCAATATCTCTTGATACATGGCTTTTACTTCAAAAGGAGCTTCATTAATTTCGGCAGCTGTGATTTCTGATAAGACGGGAATGAATAGTCCCTTTTGAAAATCTGTCACTAAATTATTCGACCACTCTTTGAATTCATCATCAAAACAACCACCAATAACAGATGTATCAACATAGACTGTTTGTTTCTTCATGGTTAAATATTACTACATGTCTGGTCTTTTGAAAAGATCAAGTTTTTAAAGCACATCAGTATCATCAGATCCGGGCATTGGACATAACTACAATTGTACGCATTGCAGATAATTTTACGTTTTTTTCTTTAAAACTCAAGCAGAAAATTAATTTAGCCCGTTTATATATAAGAGGGCGTGATTTATGCGAAATTATCTTGAGGAGTTTGTCAGGGAGTTGAAAAACAGGAACTATGCTCGGAATACGATCAGAACTTATTCCGGGCATCTGAAACACTTTTTGACATTTTCGAGAAATTAGGCGTTTGAGCCGGAAAAAAGGATTGCTGTTTTCCTTGAGAAAGAAAACTCTTCTCCGGAACAGAGAAGGTTAGCCTGGGCTGCAATAAAATTATTTTATAAAGTGGTCTTGAAAAAAGACTGTCCTTATAAATTAGATAAGGCAAGAAGCAGAAAACGGCTCCCGGATATCCTAGTCAAATCCGAGATTATGGAGATTTTGGCTCATATTACGAATGATAAGCATCGTTCAATTATCTGCCTTTTATATGGCAGTGGTCTCCGGGTGAGTGAAGTGTGTAATCTTAAAATAAAGGACCTGGATTTTATGAATCTGTCATTGAAGATCAGGGATTCCAAGGGGCATAAGGATCGAATTACATTATTATCAGAGAAAACAGTAGAAAGTTTGAAGAATCTTACGGAAGGTCGGGGAGGTAATGAATACATTTTCTTGACCTTACATAAGAGGAAGTATACCATCCGAACAGTCCAGAAAATCTTCTCTAATGCCCTCCAGAAGACAAGTCTAAAGAAAAAGCCGACCTGCCATACTCTTCGTCATTGTTTCGCAACCCATCTATTAGAGTTAGGCACCGATCTAACAACTATAAAAAACCTGCTGGGGCATAAATCTGTGAAAACCACTATGGTCTACATAAAACTTGCAGATCCTGTTTCAAGACGGGTAAAGAGTCCATTATGACGAATTTCGTGATAACAGACGTATTTCCTATTATCCGCATTGTGTACAATATATGGCAGTCAGACTGTATGGCTGCTATCCTGTTCACTTGAGGTGTATTAATAGCAATTTGGAATGCAGGTATAGGGGGTGGCGGAAGACGCCCGTGTGAGTGAATTATTTCATCCGGCAGTAGAATCACCATATATCTGGACTGTTTCTGAAAAGATTAAAGTGTGAACTTCAGAAAAATAGAGGTTTCAGACTACTATCTCTGACATATCTGGGTAATCCCAGAAATTCAAAGAGTTTTTTAGGCTATCACAGCAGTGGTAAATATAGCTCGGTTTGGCTATTGAAATGAAATAATAAGGTAGGATCGAATATGGAGAGCTTAAGCGGAAAGCCTTGTAATGATGATGCAGAGGGTAAAGTATTGGATAATTGATAACCTTTCCTTGTTTTCACGGGGTATATCCATTTGGTCATTCTTCAGCAATTCTCTGATGTGGTCGTTTCTCATTATAGTACACTGGGGGTGGGGAATATGATTACCCTGGACATTCAACCAAGATATTCCTGATTCTTCATTTTTAATAAAGAGAATGTACCGGTCAGAGGCTCATCTTATTGCGTTAAGAACTAAAGAAAACAACCCATTTTTCTTGCTTTCTTTTCAAGATGGCTGGGGGATTAACTGAGCATATAACATTATTTGCTTCCTGATATTGCGGCTCCCAGACTCTCCAAAAAACGTCCCTGTTTTTTGGAAGCTATCTTCGCAGAACCTTAAAACAGAAATAATAGCTCACCACGACGGTGGGCTCGAAGCAAGGCGGATAATCCGTTTTTAATGATAATTTTTTAATGTGATCCGGTTAATATGCCTGGTTCTATCTGAAGCAAAATTGTAATGCTCCTAAAGAGTTGGGTTTGCTTCAAAACGTGAGAATTGTAGATCAAAATGTGCCTTTAACAAATCAGATGAAACTGTTCGGCAATATAACTGGAGAAATCAAGAGAGGATAATCAGTCTTGCTTCAGGGGAAATACAATATCGGGCCGTTTTTCCTGAAGCTTCCCGCCTCCTCAATTCCTCCGTTCCGTGTCGCTTTCTTGTCTTTCCTTCTCTTCTCCCCCCCCCCTCTTCCATCGGTCAACCGCCTTTCCATCCGGCTGCCGTATCGTATTTCGTTTAAACTAAGAAAACTCATCACCGCTTCCAGCTTTTGTTATCCGGTAAGGAGAGTGGCCAGAGGAATCAAAAGAAAAGAATCGCTACGGGTGAGATACAGGTAAGAGACTGATCCGATCTGTTTCTTCTGGTGCTGGATTATCTCCACACCTATCTTTTTCAAGATGGCTGGGGAATTAGCTGAGCATATAATATTATTTGCTTCTTTATCAGGGGATGCTATCTCAGCAAGGGCCGGGGTGCAATTGTTCTGTATCCATTCATGTTGGGAAAAAATCATGAGATAGGTGAGATTGCTTACAATACAAAAAACGAAAGCCTGGATTTGTTTGATAA
>CBDUZM010000146.1:0-7259 GCA_965371685.1 uncultured Spirochaetaceae bacterium
AAGGATATAAAAAATTACCTACACCAACCGTTATGGCAACCCCTGGCAACGGCACCTATCCTGACGTATAGCTTATAGCCACTAAGCCGTCATCTTAATATAGAGGCGGGGAAGGATATTGATCAGCTGATGGATATCCTTCAGGATGGCAAATCTGCGGTCCGGAAACATTATTTCCATATCGGCGATACTGTTTTCCTGCGTGGATATGCAAAAGGTGTGGATATATTTTCTTTTGTTCTCCTCGCATGCCATTCGAACATCGTGTTGAGCATAACGGGAAACAGGGTCGTAAGCGGTGTCTGAAGGCTTTCCGTCGGTAATGAGTATGATAAGACGCTGCCTCGCTTCTTCTTTTAAAAATTTGTAGCCGGCATGCCTGAGAGCGGCGCCGATGCGAGTCGAGTTCATCGGCCATGCCGAGAGCAGCCGCGAATTACTCTCTCTGTTCCATGGGTCGTCAAAGTCTTTAAATATCAGAAAGGAGCAGTTCTCGCGTCCGGTACCGCTGAACCCGCATATGGAAAAGCGGTCTCCAAGAACGGCAAGACCCTGCCCTAGAATCAAGGCGGCATTTTTCTCGATGTCGATCACCCTTTTATCTTCAGCCGGTTCCCCTGTGGAGCCGCTTATGTCGAGAAGAATGAGAACGGCCAGATCGCGTTTTTGAATGAAGGGTTTTTCATAATATTTTATCTCCGGAGAGGGTTCTTTCTTTCGCTGCACCAAATAATCCAGCAGCACGTCTTCGTTGATAGTTTCACCTTCAGGCAGATACTTTTCCCGATGGGCCAACTGCGGTTTTATCAACTCGAAAATTTTTTTCACCTTTTTTACTTCGGTGTAAATCTCTTCTGTTATGGGAATTGCAAATTTCTTCTCAAACCTTTTCTCATAGACCTGGCAGTAATCCTGGAAGTAATCGTTTTCTTCCTGGCACCACTCGTCATAGACAAAGCAAGTCTGGATGGTTTCATTTGAGTCTTCTTCGTTATCGCCGCTGCCGGCGGTCAGCTCTGAAGTATCCGACTGATCCGAAAAAACTTTCAATGCACTTTTATCCTTACGTGTCTTCGCCCTCTTCTCTGCGTTGTCCTTCATGTCCGCCGCCAGGTTGGTTTTGGGGGGTGAGCTGACGGCGGCATGATAGAAGAAATCCGGGAGGAACCCCATACTGCGGAGGAGAAATTTATCCAGACCGGGATAACTTTTAAGGGTTTCCCCGGCAAGCTCGTCAGTGATAAGAGAAACGGTATCGAAGACGTTTATTGATAAATCGAGATTCTTGCTGAGTCGTCGGGAGAAGCTCTTTTTAGAGGCATGCTCATGCAGGGAGTCATCTTCCTGCAGGACATCCATGAAGAGCCGCTCCGCGGCTGTTTGCGGGGCTTTTTCAGAAAAAACCGCCTCAATTCCAAAATCAATTAGATGCCTTGCTCCGGGCCAGGCTTTCCGGATTCGCCTCAGCACTCTGGCATACTCCATAATTAGAAAGAGATTTTGACGGAGTATCGAAGAGCCTGCAAGATCGACGCCCGATTCAAAACCGGGGTATCCGTGGATTTTGGGAAAGCTGTCAAAGGCATACATGCCGCCGGCTGCCACTCCCTGAAGCATGTACCATGACCGGTTTTTCCCACGGGTGTTGAAATACCTCATCCTGAGGGGAAGGTAGAGCCATTTGTAAAGGCAAACCATGTGCGTTCCACGCTCCATCAGTTCGTCGGAGTCGAGGCGGCTCAAATCACTTATCTCGATTCGGAATCCTGCCAGGGCTTTAAGTAATTTCTCAAGGGAAGTCCTTATATCAGACAGACGGTATTCTCTGGTAAGGGATTGGATGAAGCTTTCAGAGCTTTTAAGCGATCCTTCCATGAATTTGCACCCGCTCTTTTTATTCTCTTCATATACCTTAATTCCCTCCTGGATGTAGAGGTCGATCTCCGGCGGCGCCAGGCGATCGAAAAGTCCCTTATAACCCTTAAGAAAGGCAAAGGTCAGCTTCGTGTTGATTGTCATGAGTCTGTGTAAGCCGTTTATAAGACAATGAACCTGCTGAGGTGTACGGCCGAATCCCCCGTCTCTAAGAAATCTGAAATAACCAATCCCGTAATAGAGCTTGACTTCGGCAAATTGAAAACCGGTCCTCACCACTTCCTCGAAGATAGCCGGCAGGTCAAATATCCAGGCGTTCCCGCCTGCCACGGCATCGAGGAAACTTTTAAGCACGTGGTCGAAGAGCTGTTTGTCGGAAGCTTTTAGAGCGGAGAAAAACTGCTCCGTTACTTCTTTCCTGTGAGAACCGAGACTTCCCCTTTCGAAAAGATTTTCTATAATACGGGCAAATATATCCCGGTATCCCCAACACACATCCGACAGATCAAATCCCTGGTATTTTTCAGGAGTAATCTTTTTCATCGTGTTGTTCTAAGAGATCGCCGAAGTAGAGTTTTACGATATCAGAAATGGAGTTCCTGATTTCCTCTTCGTCGGTCAGCGTGTTGCTGATGGCGCAGGAGCAGGCGTCGTAAGCCGAAAGACCTTCTCTCATGAGCCGGCCTACATAAACCAGGAGCCTCGAGCTGACTCCTTCATCCAGGCCGAAGCCTTTCAGCTCTCTTATCTTAGCGCCCATCTCTGCGAGCTTACGGCTGTCCTCTCCGGAAAGGCGGGTTTCTGTGCGAATTATTTCTGTTTCAATATTTTCAGAGGGATGGGAGAATAGAATGCTGGCAAAACGCTGTTTTGTGGATTCCTTCAAATCCTTTACTATACTCTGGTATCCCGGATTATAGCTGAGCACCATTATAAAATCCGGATGAGCCCGTACCACTTCGCCCGTTTTATCGATGTAGAGTATCCTGCGGTCATCGGTCAGGGAGTGAATGATTACCGTCGTGTCCTTCCGGGCTTCCACGATTTCATCCAGATAGCAGATGCCGCCGTAGCGGACAGCCAGGGTAAGAGGACCGTCCTGCCAGACCGTCTGGTCGTCTTTAAACAGAAAACGCCCCACCAGGTCGGCAGCGGTAAGGTCTTCATGGCATGAAACGGTTATCAGGGGAAAATCGAGAGAGTAGGCCATGTATTCAATAAAACGAGTCTTACCGCATCCTGTCGGTCCTTTAATGATCAGGGGTATACTGCTCCGAACCGCTGCGCGAAATACCTTCTCTTCATCATTCTGGGGAATATAATTGGGTTTTTTCTTTATACGGAAATGGTTGATGATTTTCTGAACGTTCAATATGCAATGAGGATACGTCTATCCACATCAGCGGTCAAGGGGCTGCCCTGCATTCCAGAAATTCAAAGGTTGGAACACCCGGCGTAAGGATCGAAATCGTACTCCCCGGCTAAATCAGTCTCACCCTCACTGCCCGTATAGGGCAGGTTGAATCCGAAAGTCTTGACGATGTTGTCATGGGTGAGCGCTTTCAGGCGCGTTTCGTCCAACCCCTTACCTTTCAGCCACCTTATCAGCTGAGGATAGATCGGTAAGCCGGGGATTCCTGATGCACCGCGGCGTTTTTCCTTCCGCAGATGGGGGGCATGGTCGCTCTCAATCCAGTCCACCTTTCCCTCAAAGAGAAGGCGGACAAGCCCGGCACGGGAAGTTTCTTCCCTAAGAGGGGGATTCATCCGCAGGAGAAGTCCCTCTTCACTATCTTCCATACTACTCTCTGATAAGAGCAGGTGATGGGGAGTAACCCCGCAGGTGACTGAAATTCCCGGGCTTTTCTTACCATCATCAATAACTTCAATTCCTCCAGGTGTGGAGACATGACAGATATGAAGTGTTCCCTTGAAACCGGCTTCGGCGGCGAAAGAGAGGATGTCCCGAATGCTCTCGATCTCCGCCGCGGGAGGCCGCGCCGAACAGTGGCTGCGGGGGTCTGCCGGGTCCCAAAGATCGGGTTGCATGAGGCTTTCTTTCTCGCAGTGCACCGCCAGCACCCCCCTGAAACCGGCTTCGACAAGGGTGCGGAAAACACGTTTCTGCTCCTCTTCGTTGATAATTGCAAGATTACCGGTAGAGCTGCCTGCATACATCTTGAATCCCACTACCCGTGGATAAAGCTCTTCGTACACCCGGACCATCTCTTCTATCTGCCGCGGCGCCGAAGTCAGACCGGCGTAGAGGCCGTGAAAAACAGGCTGCTTAAGACGATCGGCCAGCTCGATTCTTTTTACTATGACGGCGCGGTTTGTCAGGGGAGGATCGGTGTTGGGCATCTCGAAAACTCCGCTCAGGCCGGCCCGCCGCGCCACCTCGAGCCCATGGCTGACGGTTTCCTTGTGCCTCTGTTTCCAGTCTCTCAGATGGACATGCGGATCGATCAAAGCTTTTACCCCGGTCAATAAATGTGCTTCCGGTTTATGTGCCTATCGCACTGCGTATTCTAATTCTTTATAAAATAATAATTTGGATTTTTCAACTGCAGAGAGGTGCGTTCCCGTTATTATCAGGCTGACATCATTGCGAATAGGTATTACAATAAACAAAAAGTACTACATTCTATTAAAATGGAGCTCAATATGTCTAAAATAACAAAAAAAGGTCAGATTACAATACCAAAGGAGATAAGAAACAAATTCGGTTTTCTTCCGGGAACAGATGTTGATATTATAGCTGAGGGAAATGAAGCCTATATTGTGAAAGCCAGGCGTAAAAACATATTCCTTCAGTGGCTTGGCCGGGGAAAACAGAGAGAGAAAAATGATATTGACTTTCTGGTTGATAAACTTCGAGGCAGAACAGATGAATAGTATCATTATTGATACAAATCCTCTTGCCTATATTTACAACATGGTACCTGATTTTGGTGAAAAATATGCGGTTCTACTGGAAGAACTGGCAGGAAATAACACACTGCTAATTCCGAAAATTGTATATGGGGAACTTTCGCTCATTTTTCATGACAGCAGAGAGTTAAAAGCCTTTATATCCGATACCGGGATAGTGATTGATGAAATAGAAATAGAGTATTGATGTGCCGCAGGTGTGGAAAAAAGATTGAGAAACTGATTTGTGAAAGCTGCAGCTGTGAGATTACAATCAGGCAGCATATACTATCTGATTTTCTTATAGGCGCCCACGCCCTTCAAACCGGAGATCGGAAGATTGTGACTCACGATGCCGGATATTATTCTACTTATTTCCCCGAGCTGGATATAATTTCCATTAAATAAATTTTCCGGCTTATACAGCAATGTCTCTTTTCCTAAACCACATGGCCGCAGCTGCTGTGCAAACAACTGCCACAACTACAAAAACCAGGACATTTGTGCTGTTAATATTGTTCCGAATTATGGCATTATTGTAACTGTAATGATAAAAAAATGAGATGTATTTTAAATCATTTAAATTTTCCATTAAGGCAGCTACTATATTAAACACATACATTACCAGCAAAATACTGCCTGTGATCATGTATACTCTGCTTTTCTCGGAAAAAATTGCGGAAAATAGAATAGATACACTAAAAACCGCCCAGCCGAATAAAAATGAGATTATAGCCACCGATATAAAATTACCGGGTGTATAATCAATATTATGCAGTGCGGCCAACGGTATAATAATTAAAATAGAGACGATGGTAAAAACCAACAGGCTGAATACTCCTGCAAGATACCGTCCGAAGAAAATATTCAGCCGGGAAACAGGCCGTGATAATAATATCTCGGCTGTGCCGTTTTCAACCTCTCCTGAAATTCCCGCACCGCCTATGGCTAAAAGCATGATTATAGCCATAATCGGCCAGACCATGCTGAAATGCTCCATAGCTAGAAAGCTTTCAATGGTTGAAATATCCATTTCTTCTATACCGAAAGCTTTAAAAACAGCTTCAGGAAGACTATCCATAAACCCGGACAAGGCTTCTGATTGATTCTGAATGGAGGGAAACATGGCTACATACATCCACATAAAAAGAACGGCTGCAAGACAATACACTATCAGTGAGATTTTTCTGTCTTTAATTGTTTGCCAAAATATAGTAAACATGACTTTTATCGCTCGTAATATTCCATAAATATATCCTCTAAAGAAGCCTGGGAGATATCAATATCTTTCAATTTATGCCCGCTCAATTTTTTTAATAATGGGTTAATATCGCCCTTAACCTTAAAAATCAGACCATTGGACAATTCTTTTACTAATTCCATATTTTCATCTAAAAATTCGTCTTTATCAACTTTATAATCAAAGTAAACATGTACAGTATGAATTTTTTTCTCTTTTAAGGCAGCTATACTTTCGGTAGCCACCATTTTACCCTTCTTTATAATACCCACCCGGCTGCAAACCCGATCGACTTCAGCCAAATTATGCGATGACATAAAAACAGTGGCGCCTTTACCGGTAACCTCGGACAGCAGCTCGTAAATTTCATTCTGCAGCAATGGGTCAAGGCCCAAAGTCGGCTCATCAAGAATTAAAATTTCCGGCCGGAGCATAAAAGCCATGATAATCCCCAGTTTTTGCCGGTTCCCTGAAGAAAGCTGCCTGATTTTTATCGAGGGATTAAAATTCAAACGTTCTGATAATTCATCGGCAATATGATCGTTGCCGTTCAATCTGCTCACAAAATTTATATGATCGCGCCCGGTCCATTTTTTGTATAAATATACATCGCCGGAAAGATAACCGATTTTATATTTTAAGCTTACCGAATTTTTTTGTGCATCCTGGTCTAAAATAGCAATGGCGCCTTCATCCGGACGAATAAAATCCATCATGCATCTTATGGTCGTGGTCTTACCCGCTCCATTCGGGCCTAAAAAACCAAAAATCTCCCCTTTTCCCACCGTAAAGGAGATGCCGTCTACGGCTTTGGTCTTGCCATAATATTTTTTCAGGTCTTTGACTTCAATTGCACTCATACAGGCCAATCATATCAGGACTTTCATTTTTGTACAAACGGGGTGTAAAATTTTAATTTCGTCATTGGGAATTTGTAAAATCTTCCGCTGAAATACGCAGAGAAGAAATGCCTGTTACGAGATCCCTCCATTTCATGTTTTCAAACGATCCTTCTGTATCCAGGGTAAAGAGCCGGTGATAATCCCAATCCTTCTCGATTGTCCTGAGAATGTTTGAAACAGTGTGGTGGGCGGTAGAGAGAAGCCATCTGTTTTCCTGTGCTCTTCCATGAATATGGATGTCTATGATCTTGTCTTTGACTGCTTTATACCTGCCCAACTCACCGTACATGAGAGCCCATTTGACATCCAGAGTGATCCATGGGTAGTCTTTG
>CBDUZM010000147.1:0-7253 GCA_965371685.1 uncultured Spirochaetaceae bacterium
ACAGAAAACTCAATCATGACTCATTATACCTTATTATTCTTTATAAGCGCTCCCGCAGGCATGTGTATCGCCTTTCGACTTTGTTGTTCTTCAAGGCAATAGCGAGAGCCTTCTTAGTCCCGATCATTACAACCAGCCTTTTCCCCCGGGATACAGCGGTGTAAATGAGATTACGCTGCAGAAGCATGTAATGCTGGGTTACTACAGGAATAATCACCGCCGGGTATTCTGAACCTTGAGATTTGTGCACGGAAACCGCATAGGCCAGGGTGATTTCATCCAACTCCGAAAAATTGTAACTCACCTTCCGTCCATCGAAAGATACCGTCACTTTCCTGCTCTCCTCCTCGATTCCGTCTATCCGGCCGATGTCCCCGTTGTAGACCTCCTTGTCGTAGTTGTTGCGAATCTGCATGACCTTATCCAGCATTCTAAACCGCTTCTCGCCGCGAACTATCCCGCCGCCGCCCGGATTCAGCCGCTCCTGCAGGACCCTGTTCAGATTTTCCACTCCGACAATCCCCCTGTGCATGGGGCTAAGCACCTGGATGTGGTCAATGGGATCAAGATGAAATTTCCGGGGAATGCGTTCTCCCGCAAGCTCGAGGATCAAATTCAGTATCTTTTCCGGATCTTCCTGGCGGATGAAAAAGAAGTCTCCTTCGGGCTCTGAATCAGGCATCAGTCCCATGTTGATCCTGTGTGCGTTCGATACAATCCTGCTCTCCCGCGCCTGCCGAAAAATCTCGGTCAATTCGACCACGTGAATCCGTCCGGATGCTATAATGTCTTTCAATACATTTCCGGCGCCTACGGAGGGAAGCTGCATCGCATCCCCTACGAGGAGCAGCGAAGCCTCCCGGGGCGCCGCCTTCAACAGGTGATGCATCAGGACTATATCGATCATGGAGCTTTCATCGAGAATCAGGAAGTCGCAGTTCAAAGGATCGTTTTCATTCCGCTTAAAGCCCCCTGCCCTTGGGGTAAATTCCAGCAGCCGGTGAATAGTCCTGGCTTCGTGACCCGTTGCCTCGGCCATGCGTTTGGCCGCCCTTCCAGTCGGGGCGGCCAGTAGAGCCGTGATATGGGCGCGGGAAAGTATGGAGAGCAGGGCATTAATGATCGTCGTCTTCCCCGTGCCGGGTCCTCCTGTAATAACCGACAGCTTGTTCTCCATGGCGGATTTCACCGCTTCGATCTGTTTCTCCGCCAGGGTGATCGCGAGGCGCTGCTGGACCCAGGCAAGGGCCTTATCCGTATCGATTGCCTGTACCGACCGGGGATGATCCAGCAACCTGCTTATACTCAAGGCAACACCCTTCTCCGAAGTGTAGTAAGGCGGCAGGTAAACCGACTCATCCCTGTCAGGAAAACCTTTAAGCCGGTCCAGGACAACCTTCCCATCCGCTGCAAGACTTTCGACTGCACGGGAGATAATCTCTCTGTCCACCTCGAGGAGCTTCTGGCATCGCTGGATGAGGGGGACCCGGGGATAGTAAACATGCCCTTCATCTACACACTGCCGGAGAACATGAAGGACGCCGGCTTCCGCCCGGGCGCCTGAATCGCGGGCAATCCCGAGCTCCTCAGCGAGTTTATCCGCAGTTATGAATCCGATGCCGAAAACATCCACAGAGAGGCGGTAAGGGTTTTCCCTGACAATACTGATCGAGTGGTCCCCGTATTGCTTATAAATCTTACCGGCTAAAACGGGACTGATACCGAAGGACTGGAGAAAAATCATAACCTGGCGGATTTCCTTCTGCTCTTCCCAGGCCTTGCGGATCATTTCAATCCGCATTCTACCGATCCCCTCTACCTGGAGGAGTTTCTTCGATTCGTTTTCCAGAACATCCAGGGTTTCCGCTCCGAATTTCTTGACTATCCGCCCGGCCATCACGCGGCCGATCCCCGGAACCAGGCCGGAACCGAGGTATCTCTCAATACCCTGCACTGTTGCAGGCGCCGAGGTTTTGTACTCATGAATCTTGAACTGCCTTCCGAACCTGGGATGTATATCCCAGCAGCCCTTCATGCTTATCTTCTCGCCGGGTACGGGAGAAAGAAGGGTCCCAACAACGGTTACGAGTTTCCCGCCGGTTGCTTTCACCCGGGCTACGGTGTAGCCTGTCTCCCCGCTTGTATAAATTACACTCTCGATGTTCCCTTCAAGCTCGCTCAGCATAATGAACTTCGTTCAAAGGCCCATTCGGCGCGAAAGATCGCCCGCTCAAACACCCCTCCCGTACCGTGCCGGAGTCCTTCGGGGGTGGAAGAGAGGCCATGATCCGTTGTCAGGATAAGCCGGCGCTTCTGTTCCCTGCAGAGTCTAATAACAGCAGGCAGATCCTTCTCCAGTATATTTTGAAGCCGGGCTGCCATCTCTTTGAGTTTCAGATGCCCTTTATGGGCGCCGCTGTCGATCATGCCGATCCGCACAACAGCGGGAACACCGCGATCCAGAGGTTTGAGGAGGTCTGCAAGAGCATGCTCTTCGTTTCCCCTCACATTGGTATACGGGATGCCCCTGGTTGACAGCTCCTCAACAGGATCGCCTGAAAAACCGAACAACTCTTTGAGCGCAGAGAAAGTGTCCGGCCTGGCTTCCAGCCTGGCCCAGCACCTGGATGCCTTGCCTGCTTCGGACGCTTCACCCTTTTCAGACGCTTCCTCCTGGAGGGCCGCTATCTTTTCCATTGAATGCAGCCAGATATCGGGTGAGACTCCGTCGATTATGACTGCCAACACACTGTTTTCCAGCGATATGGGGGCCACCGGAAGCAGACCGGAGAGCCAGCTCTCACCGAGAGACTCCGTCTCCTTAATTAATTTTCCTGCGCCGGCATGGAGCTCTTCGCCTGTCCATGGATCTGAGAGCAGCTCATCCACAGGCAGGCGAACGATCAGACGATCGGGAAACGGCGATCTCAAGACCTCTTCGATCTTCTTCGCTCTCTCCAGTTGTTCTTCAATTCCGGCTGCCTTATCCGGATCGGCGTGAGCAGAGAGAAGGGCAATCCCCTCAGGCAGCCGGGAACCTCCCAACACTCTTTCGGCCAGCACCTGCCAGGCCGCCTGTATCGCCCGGCTATGGAACACCTCGCCCGTGATGAAGCGCAGAACCTCTTCCATGCTGAGACGCCGCAGATCCTCTTTAAGCCGGGCGGAAGGATAGCTCTCTTCCAACTCGTTTTCCAGCCTTTCGATCGCGGCCCGTGTGGCCGGCGGGTATTTACCGGCAGGCGCCTTCTCCCTCAGACAGGGCGCCTGGAGATAAGGCCACCAGTCCGGGGAGAAAGACGGGCGCCCGGGAGATATGATCCCCTCCACAGCAATCAGGCACTCCTCCTCCGCCCGTCCAAGCCATTCGGAAAACAGGGCAAGTATCCTGCCTGGCGGCAGCCTTCTGCCGGAGAGCTTTTTCACAAGGTCGCCCAAGTCCCTGCGATGGATGGAAACCCGTCCGGTCAGGGCCCTGTCAACCTCTCCGGCAGTTCCCTCGTCGAGAAACCGGACCAGATGCGAAGCCTTCAATCCGCCTTCCTTTCCGGTAAGCTCCGACAACTGTTTGGCGCCCTCCGGATTCAAGTCCTGGATGGCATAAGCGTGAGCGGTGAGTGGTTCCAGCACTTTCGGATCCTTGAAAATTTCAACATATCCGCTGAGGTACCTCTCCACCTCCGCTTCAGGGTTTGCCGTTTTTGATTTATCTGGAATATCGCCCGGCTGGAAACCGCATCCGCAGACCGGCGCTCTCATCAATTCTTCTCTGATCTGCCGGCTGCACATCTTTATCTGCGGCGACAACAAATCGCGCAGGAACCGTTCCAATCCCGGCGGACGGTCCAGCGCTTCGATTCCCGCCAGCCGTTTTAAAACCTCAATAGCCCTCTGAGCGGTCTTCGACAGAGCCGGGGCGGTAATAGAAGCGTAGTATTTCTCATGAAAGCCGGCGTAGAGAGAAAAATAGCTTTCACGGAAAGCGTTGAAAAGTGTGCCCAGCTCCTTTGCCTCGTCAGCCACAATGGAGATTTCAGGATGATCCAGGTGATCGACTATCTGCCGCCTGAGAGCCGCAAGGCTTTCATCCTGCCGGACAATATCCTTAACGGCATCATGACGAATGTAATGATTTATAAAGATCAGTTTCTCTGCATCCTGAGAGAGAAACCGGTTCAGTTTTCTGATAAAGAGAATGTCCTCTGCAGCGAGCCCCGTTCCCCTCCAGGCTTTCAGAAATCCCTCCAGCCCTTCCTTGGCCTGATAGGAGATCCTTATACTCCGGGCCAGCTCTGAAACAGCGGTTATTTTTTTCGCGATTGCCGGCAGATCGAAACTTTTGAAGGAGGTATACTCCTGCCTCTGAGCGAGCATGTTTTGTGTTTCTTCTGCAAGGTTATTTGCCGTATCGCTGAATTTGACCACCTCCTTCCAGGCCTCCCTCTGCTGCCGGAGACCGAAGGATTCCCATTCGGGAAACAGAAAACCGCATTCAGCCAGCAGTGTCGTCCTGTCACGCTCGCTTATCAGCTCTCCCAGAGCGATCTCGTCGGCCTTCTCCAGCGAAACCATTCGCAGAAACTCAAGAGGAACAGCCCTGCCCCCTCTACGTACCGTGATTAATCCGCCTGCGGCAAGGGCGGCTATGAGAAAGAGCGCCGTATCCTTTGGCAGCCCGAAAACACCGGTGGAAAGTTTCTCCAGAACCTCGGCCAGGGGAACAGTAGAGGCCGAGGGGAGCAGCCCGAAAAGAAAAGAGAGCAGAGGATGACCGCTTGTATCGGGGGAAAATATATAAGAGCCCCTCTTCAGCTCTACAAGACCCAGGGGAACAGCCAGACCGTCGATGGCGCCGCTCAGCGAACGGCGCCGGGCTTCGGTCAGGGAAAGGCTTCCCGATATGATGAATTCGTCGAGAAGCTGCTGATAGATACGCCCGGAGGGAATAAATCTGCGGGGAGCGACTTCATTGAATCTTGGATAACGTTCCGCAAGTACGATTTCACCGGCGCCTTCCAGAAGGCGGTCGAAGTGTTTGAGTTGTCGCACGGCGGCATCCGTCCGGATTCCGGGGTCGGTAAATCCTCCATCGTAAAAAGCCTCGAGAGCCGCCTGCCGGGCAGCGGGCCTGAGCCGTTCCAACCGCTCCTTTGCCTTCGGTATTAGAGGCGCGTGTGCAGGATTGGAGGGCTCGAGAGTTTCCAGCACTAAAAAGGCGGCAAGAAAATTTTTAAGGGCATCCAGACTCTCTTCACTCGCGGGGACTGTAAAATGCCATACCGCGGTATGATTACAACTAACCTCTCTTTCGTCCACAGCGAGTATGACGCCGAAGTCAACTTCGCCGGTATTTATCTTAAGCTTAAGTCGATCGGGAAGATCGGCTTCGTCTCCGTGGTGCAGGAAATAGATTAAAACACGTCTCTGGCTCGAGTTCCAATTTATCCGGCGATCTGCGCCCTCTTTCCGCAGAGCGCTGGCCGGCCAATACTCAGAATCCTGGAGCTGCAGCAGAGGTTGAAGCAGCAGCCTCGAGTCATCCGGCTGGAGCTCTCCGGCGGCCCGTTTTATCCGGGCTTCCAGGATCTTGCCGGGGTCCTCCTCCGTGATGATCTCGAAGACCGCTTGCCGGGGATCGCCTGCGGCATCGGTTCTTCTAACGAGAAAATGACTCTCGACAGTTACAGGTTCCAGGAGAGCTTCGGCGACATAACGGGCGTTCATTTCCGGCGCCTTGTAATCCAGGCTGCATGCAGCGAGCTCGGCCAGTTTGCCTGCGGTCGGCGAAGCTGCAGTGGGATGTATCCGGTAGAGTACCAGCATACGGATCAATCGCCTGGCAAGATCACTGTCGTCCTCGATGACCCTGTCTATAACCTTATCCAGGTGAGGGACAATATGCCGTGGATAGGCGTTGAAGGAGGAGAATTCGGCCAGCCTCTGTGAAAAATGGTCGTAAATACTGTCAGGGGCGAGGAGCTCGGAGGCAGGCCGGTCGAGAATCGAAGGAATACCGCGCCGGCTGTCCCCTGCTATCCGGGAATAGACAAAGTCTACGATGCCGCGGTGCTGGGAAAAGAGATCACCCAGGCCGTCAAGCAGCGAAATCGTGTCGGGATGCACCGGATAGGTCTTGCTGAAATCCTCAAAAGAGCTGGAAAAAGTGGGAAATGTCGTCTTGTAGTGATCGAAAATCCGTAAAATCTCCTCCTCCGATCCTGGTTTTCTCCTCACCAGACGTTCCGAGATGAGAGAGCGGATATGCAGCGTTGAGAGGGTAAGTTTTACGGGAAAGCGGTCTTTTATCTTTCGGAACGTTGCCTGGGACATGTCCCCCGTTTTTTCAATACTCTCCTGCACAGCTGCGACAATCCACAGTGGTTCAGTGGAAGTGAGCTCGCCGAGGAGCTGCAATGTTCTTGCATCCTCGTTGAGAGCAGGGGCGGATTTCTTGGAACGGAAAAACTCGGAAAGCTCATCGATCAGGATGTACAACCCGTTGTAACCGGCGGACTCGACTGCCTTGAACATCCGGTTGAACATTTCATGTCTTTCTTCCGTCAAACTGCTCAGATCCGATTCGGCGCCGACCAGGGCATTGTCGACGGCCTCCAGGATGATCTTTTCCAGAGTAGTATCAGCCCGGTAGTTTACGAGAGAAATCGCCACCGGGAGGATTTTTCCACCCTGCTCCCCGGCCCGCGCAAGCCCATCGTGATGACGGTTGATCGTCTCTCTTCCCGGTCCTCTTGACAGCCAGGTGTAGAGTGATGCGAGAAAATGGGATTTCCCCGAACCGAAATCTCCTTGAAGAAAGTATCCCTGCCCGCGTGCACTTATCAAGGCTTCGGCGATAACGGTAAGGTGGGAGGAAACCTCTCCGGTAAAGACAAAGTTTTCGGCAATCTCCTCCGGTCTGCTTTGCCCCTCTTCGAGGCGAATGACCGTTTTAACCGGAGGGATTTCCACCAGATCCCCGATTCGTGTCTGATCGCTCACTGTTTTATCTCCAGCTTCCGGCGCAGCCGGCTGATACGGCCGTACAGAGTCTTCTCTTCAGGGAACCGGGTCAGCAGGCTATTGTAAAAATTGATGGCCCGCTCCAACTCTCCGATCCTGCCGCAGGCGGCGCCGTAGCTGGAGTGCAGGTAGATGTCCCGGGGATCGAGCATCAGGAGCTCTTCGAGCATCGGGATTGCTTCCGGCTCGCGGCCTGTTTTGGCCATAATAAAGACTTCTTTCCGCTGTATACG
>CBDUZM010000148.1:0-7251 GCA_965371685.1 uncultured Spirochaetaceae bacterium
CCCAGCTCTTCATCTTCGATGAGAACCTGAAAGAGCTTAAAAGATACGACCATGATCGGGGTTACGGCAGCCTCGGATTTTTCGATGGAGTGAGATACATATTCGGAGACTACGAATACGATGACGACCCTCCTGCCTTTACTGAATATTTGATGGGAAATTTTCCCAGCCACGGCTATGGTTTTTTCGACGGCGCCGTTGGGAGCTATTCTTTGGCAACCGAGGATGATCGATTGAAGACCTATGCACCCGGCATGGCTATAATTGACGATGCCTTCGCCGGCAGTAGACACCTGACCGGCCTTGCATACGACGATAAGATTTTGCCGACTGATCCAGGTGTCTGGCTCTTCTTTGAGCGGCACGACGATGATTGGGGAATGGAAGTGATAAATGTAGAAAGTAATGTTATCAGTGGTGGGCTATTCAACACCACGGGTCTTGATTATCCCTTCGGCTACCCAACAATCGAGCTTCCCCCCTCGGAATACGGCCGGTATTACTATACCACGGATGGTTTCGTCGGCATTCGGAACGGAACCCTCAGGCTCGTAGGGTTTGACGGAGAAATAGAAAGCTCCCTACCGGGAATCGATCTCCGCCGTTTCGCCATGGCGTTCGACATGGATGGTGGATTCTTCTTCCTCTACGACGGGGAACAGAAAGCCCTCTACCGCTGCCGCACCTGGTGGCCTAAATAAGCTCACAGAATGTTAAACAAACGTATAGGTGTTATTCACAAGCTAAAAGATACAGCGCCTTTTTTTCAAAGGGTATTGGACTTAGGCATTCAGTGCTGCCAGCTGGTCAGCTGGAATCCGGAGCTGTGGACGGACGAACGGGCAGCCCTTGTTCGGGAAGAGATCGAAGCATCCGGCATTCACGTTACCGCTTTCTGGGCAGGATGGCCCGGGCCGGCGGTCTGGGATTTCATCGAAGGCCCTTCGACTCTCGGCATTGTACCCGGGAAATATCGAAAGGAGCGTGTCCGTGTTTTAAAAAAAGCCGGCAGCTTCGCCGCAAGGATAGGGCTTCCGGCAGTAATTACCCATTTGGGATTCATTCCTGAAAACCCATCAGATCCCCTGTATCCGGAGGTGGTGGAAACAGTTCGGGAAATCGCCGGGTATCTTGAAAAACTCGGCCTCGAGTTCTGGTTTGAAACAGGACAGGAAACCCCGGTGACAATGCTCCGTCTTATCCGGAGTGTGGGTACAGGAAACCTGGGCATCAATCTGGATCCGGCCAATCTTATCCTTTACGGGAAAGGAAATCCCATCGATGCTCTCGATGTCTTCGGAACGTACGTACGCAACATCCACGCCAAGGACGGCTGCTACCCCACCGACCCCATGCTTCTGGGTAAAGAGGTAAAGGTAGGTGAAGGCAGGGTGCGCTTCCCCGAGTTCGTCCGAAAGCTCGATCAAACGGGCTATCAGGGTGAGTTTATTATTGAACGCGAAATAGGCGGGGAAGAACAGGCAAGAGATATAAAGGCTACGATACGTTACCTGGAGACACTGTGAAAAAGATCAAGGCAGGATTTATCGGCACGGGCGGTATAGCCGGCGCCCATCTGAAATACCTGGCATCCCGGAACGATGTGGAAATAACGGCGCTCTGCGATGTGGACGGCGGAACGCTGAAAGAAAAGCTTGCCGTTTATGGAGGGAGAGGATACGCGGATTTCCATGCAATGCTGTCCGAAGAATCGCTTGATGCCGTATGGATATGCACGCCGCCGCAGGTACGGCGCGATCCCCTGCTCGCCTGCGCCGGCACGGGATTACCCGTGTTCTGTGAGAAACCAGCCGAGCGGGAGCTCTGTGAAGCCGAGGCAATCAGCCGGGAGCTCGATGCTCTCAATGCCAATGTCCAGGTGGGCTATGTTTTACGTTCATTACCCCCCATTCTCAAGCTGAAGGAAGAGTTGTCCAAAGATAGGATACACGCCTTCCAATCCCTCTATATATGCAGCGTGTCTCTGACACGATCTCTGGCGCCATGGTTTTACGACAAGGACAAATCCGGCGGCGCCCTTGTCGATCAAGCGACCCATAACCTGGACCTTCTGCGCTTCTTCTTCGGCGAGGCGAAGGAGGTGCGGGGATTTGCGCGAAATCCTGTATATGAGAAGAACGACGGGTACACGATTGACGAAGTCCTCTCCATGAGCATAGTTTTCGACGGCGGAACGACAGGCGCCCATACCCACAGCTGGGTGGGCGACGGGTGGAGAAATGAAATCATCCTGAGCGGTGAAAAAGCTCTATACCGGTTGGACCTGGGCAAGGGAAAGGTTGTGATAGAGGGGGAATCCAGTAATATCGAGTTTGAAAAAGATGACCAAAGTATGTACAGCTGGGAAAACGCCGTATTCCTGGATCAGGTAAAAAGCGGAGACTGGAGCGGGAATCCATCAAGCTACGCCGATGCCGTGGCGACTCTTAAACTGACCCTGAACTGCGATCGGGCACTTTCAGCATAATAAAGAGTCAAATCCTCTCTGCCACCATATCGCCCACTTCACTCGTGCTGAATCCCATTCTTCCGGCATCCAGGCTCTTCAATTTCTTACCTGTAACCTCAATTACCGCGTCTTCAACGGCGGCAGAAGCTTCACTCTCCCCGAGAGTATCCAGCATCATCGATCCGGCGCATATCGCTGCCAGGGGATTGATAACATTCTTCCCCGTATACTTGGGGGCGGAACCTCCTATGGGCTCAAACATACTGACACCCTCAGGATTAATATTACCGCCCGCGGCTATTCCCATCCCGCCCTGGGTTATGGCGCCCAGGTCGGTGATGATATCTCCAAACATGTTGCCGGTAACAATAACATCGAACCACTCGGGATTCTTGACCATCCACATACATGTAGCATCTACATGGTAGTACTCCCTCTTTATGTCCGGGTACTCGGCCTCCCCCAGGGCATGAAAGGTTCTCTCCCAGAGGTCGTAAACATAGGTGAGTACGTTCGTCTTGCCGCACAGTGCAAGGGTCCTGGTCTTATCCCGTTTTCGTGTAAATTCAAAGGCGTATCTCAGGCAGCGCTCCACCTGTTCGTGGGAGTAGACCATGCTCTGGACCGCCACTTCGTCCGCTGTGCCGATTCTGGAAAAACCGCCTACCCCGGTATAAATGCCGCCGGTATTTTCCCGAACCACCACGTAGTCTATGTCTGCCGGTCCCTTTCCCTTTAGAGGAGTTTCCACCCCCGGGTACAGCTTTACCGGTCTGAGGTTGATGTACTGATCCAGCTCAAAGCGCAGGCGAAGAAGGATACCTTTCTCCAGAATTCCCGGTTTGACGTCGGGATGGCCGATCGCACCGAGATAAATGGCGTCGAACCGCTTCATCTCTTCCGCGGCGGAATCGGGCAGGACCTCGCCTGTAGACAGGTAGCGGTCTCCGCCAAAATCGAAACGGGTCATCTCCATTGTAAAACCGAACTTCTTCGATGCTGCATTCATCGCCTTTTCGCCTTCGTTTATCACCTCGGGTCCGGTACCGTCCCCCGGAATAACTGCGATTTTGTAGCTCTTACCCATGGCATCCTCCTGAAGGTGCTATTTATTGTTGAAGTGAGTTATAATAGAATAACACGTCTACGTCAATCCCGCAGTAATCAGGGGGAAGTATGAAAAAGAAAAACATGGATATTCAACCGCCGGTGATTCTTATAACAGGCGCAGGCCGAGGTCTGGGTCGAGGTATTGCGCTCCAGATGGCAAAAGAAGGCTACTCAGTAGTCATAAATTTTGTTCATAATGCGAAAGCGGCAGCCGACACCGCCGCGGCTTGCGGTGAGCTCAAAAAGAATCCCCGTCAACAATTCCTTGCCGTTCAGGCCGATATCAGCCTGAGTAAAGAGAGGGAGAGACTTGTCGCTGCGGTATTGGAAAGGACAGGAAGAATCGACGCCCTCGTCAACAATGCGGGAATTGCTCCCGGAGTCAGGGCGGATATCACCTCGGCAACAGAGGACTCCTTCGATATAATCATAAACACCAATTTAAAAGGACCCTACTTCCTTACACAGGCTGTAGCCAATTACTGGCTCACCAAACACCCGGAACCGAAGCTTAGAAACGGCTTCAAGGTAATTTTTATTACATCGCTTTCTGCATATACCGCCTCGATAAACAGGGGGGAATACTGCATTGCCAAAGCCGGCCTGTCAATGGCAAGGCAGCTTTGGGCGGCAAGGCTTGCTCCGGAGAACATCCAGGTTGTGGAGCTCCGCCCAGGAATCATGTCCACGGATATGACGGCAGGAGTGAAAGCAAAATACGATAAGCTTATCTCAGAAGGGCTCGTGCCGCAGGAGAGATGGGGCACGGCGGAGGACATGGGATTGGCCGCAGCAGCCATCCTGAAGGGAGAATTTCCCTTCTCTGCCGGCGCGGTGATCGACATAGACGGCGGATTCCAGCTCAGACGGCTTTAATTACTGCCTCGAGCCCGCATCATTGGACAATCCAATCTTTTCTTAGTATATAAGTTTATCAGGGAGAAGCCGTATGCTCAGACTCTACAACAGCATGACCAGAAGCAAGCAGGTGTTCAGACCCAGGGAGGGGAAAAAGCACGTTAAGGTCTTCACCTGCGGTCCTTCCATATACCGCCGGCCGCATATCGGCAACTACCGGTCGTTTCTCTACGAAGACATACTGGTACGCTACCTGGAATACAGTGGATATGAGGTGGAACGCGTTATTAATTTCACAGATGTGGAAGATAAAAGCCTTGCCGAAGCTCTCAGTCAGGGCAGCACAGTAGAAAAAATAACGGGAGATGTGGCCGAACACTTCTACAAAGAGACCGCGCAGTTAAAAATCAAGCTGCCTCCCGACATTCCCCGTTCCAGCACCAGCGTCGATCAGGCTGCTTACCTCATTAAAAAACTCATAGAAAAGGGATACGCCTACTGGCATAGAGGCGATGTATTCTTTGACCCGCTCAAATTCAAAGGCTTCGGAAAGCTCTTCCGGCTGGACATGAGTCGATGGCCAAAAACCAAAGTTCACTTCAAAAAAGACACCTACGACGGCCGTCGATGGAATTTAGGAGACTTTATCCTCTGGCACGGAGAAAAGAACAGAAACCACGAGATTCACGCTACGGCGGCGTGGGATACGGAAATAGGCAGAGGAAGACCCTCGTGGAATATTCAGGATCCAGCCATAATAACAAAACACTTAGGTTACACGGTGGATATTAACTGCGGCGGCATAGATAATATCTACCGCCATCACGACTACAACCTGGCCATTATTGAATCCCTTTCCGGACAGGAGTACTCTAATTTTTATCTACACGGCGAGCACCTTGTGGTCGGAGGGAAGCCAATGTCAAAGAGCCGGGGAAATATCCTCTATCCTGCAGATGTTTTAAACCATTGGTGCAAACCGCATCATCTCCGTTTCTTCCTCAGTTTTACACACTACCGGGAGAAACTCAATTTGAACCATAAGAACATGGAGTCTTCCAGCCGCCTTATCGACAGTCTCCGGCAAACGGTAAAAGAGCTTCTGGATCGAAAACAGCCGGCAGAAGCCCCAGAAGAAAAACATGCATCAAAAATAAATCCGCTCATTGAACGGATCGAGCAGCTTTTCCGCATCGGGATGGACGACGACCTGAGCCTGGGGAAAGCCGTGATTGATATCTTCCCGATTCTAAAGGAGCTCTCCAATATAAAGAAAAGGGGGCAGCTGACTTTAAAAGATACAGCCGGGATAGAGAGAGCACTCAAGAGGGCGGATTCCGTCCTTCAAGTTCTTTTTTAATTGCGTAAACAGTGATACAGTAGGTATAATTAGTCATTCGAGATTATGCCGGTAAAAAAACCAGTCCGAGAGAAGAATATTTCCCCCAAAAATATCGAGGAACGTATTGACAGACTGAACAGGAAGTCCTGGGGAATCATGGTGAGCGACCCTCGAAAAGCGCTGTCCCTGAGTAAGGAAGCCTATTCGTTAGCCGAGCAGATGAAAGATAAGCACGGGCTGGCAGACAGCTTCTTAAATTTAGGCTGGTGCCACACATCCATGGCTGAATACAAGCCTGCCGTAGACTTCCTGATGAAAAGCCTGGAAATATACCGATCAAAACAGCTGGCGGAAGGAGAGATGAAGGCGCTCAATGGACTGGGTGTCGTCTTCCACAGACTGAACCAGTTTGAAACGTCGTTGGGTTACTTCTCTCAGAGCCTGGAAATAAGCCGGCGGGAGAAAAACGGGGAAAGGCAGATTGCCGTATTAAATAATATCGGGGAAATGCATTGGGACCTTGGTAACTATGAGGAAGCTCTCAACCATTTTATCATGTCTCTCAATTTGGCCGAGGAGATTGGAGATGAAGAAAAAATAAGTCAGGTTCTGATAAACGTGGGCCTCTCATATCGAAATTTGGAAAAATACGAACAGGCAATTGACTATCTCAACCGAAGCCTGGAGTTGAGCAGGAAGGTATCCAACCGTTTAATAGAAGCCCGCTGCTTAAACGCCATCGGGTCCATTCACCAGAAGCTGGATAGAGATGATGAAGCCGTAGAGCTGTTCAAAGACAGTCTGGAAATTTGCCTAAAAACAGAGGATAAGCTCGGTCAAATCGAAACACTTATCAACCTGGGCGAGTTTTTTGAAAAAACGGGAGACACGGAGAGAGCTCTGAAACACTTCCTCAAAGCTCTCAAGATGTGTGAAAAAATCGGTGCTGGTGTGAGCCTGTACAAAATAAATAAGATCGTGTCACGTATCTACGAAAACGAAAAAGATTTTAACAAAGCCCTTGAGCACTATAAGCAGTTCTACAGTATCGAGAAAGAAATTTTTAACGAGGAAACGGAGAAAAAGGTAAGAAATCTGAATATCCAGTACCAGATCGAAAAATCACAAAGAGAATTTGAAATATACCGGCTGCGAAATGTCGAGCTGCATAAAAAATCCAGGGAGCTTGAAGAATCCAACAGGAGGATTACTTTTATCAGCACGATGGGACAGCAGATAACCGCGTCTCTCGATTTAAAAAAAATAATGGATTTGATCTATATGAGCATTAATAATCTGATGGATGCCCATGTCTTCGGCATTGCTCTATACAATACCGAACACAACACCATTGAATATAAAATGTTTATTGAGAATTCCAGACCCATCTTAGTGCCGACAGTTTCCATGAAATCCAAAGACAGCCTCGCCGTATGGTGTCTGAAGAACAGGAAAGAAATTCTCATGAACG
>CBDUZM010000149.1:0-7239 GCA_965371685.1 uncultured Spirochaetaceae bacterium
ATCAAAAATCTGAAGCAACCGGTAACTATGCGGGTAGACTGTGATACAGTTATCTATTTCAAGTCTATGGCGGAGGAAATGGGTATTCCCTATCAGAGCTTAATCAATCTTTACCTTCGCGATTGCGCGGTTCATCACCGCAAACTGCAAATGAAGTGGGCTTAATAACTAAAAAAGTCAAATAATGTGCTGTATCGTTTACGATAATGAAATAGAAAGGGGCATTTACACCGTAAAAGCCTTATAAAGCGCCTGATGGGAATCGAACCCACATCACAAGCTTGGAAGGCTTGGGTAATGCCGTTATACGACAGGCGCGCAACGATAAAATGATACTTAATCCAGGCCCGAAGGTCAAGGGAAGACTCTGATGCTTTTAATGAGAACGGTCCGTTTTTTCCGTTATTCATGCCTCTTCCTTGCTCTGCTGGCGTTGTGTTCGCCAACGGCATTCTCCGAGAACACACCGGATCGCACAGAGCAAAGCATTATCGTTGTGCTGGATCTGTCTTACAGCATGAGGCTGAAAGAGCCTTCAGGATCGAGCAGGATCGAGATCATGAAGGAAGGACTCGTTCGGCTGCTCTCCGGACCCGTAGCAGGAGTCGAATGGGCCGTTGTCGCCTTTGATGACTGCGATTCAATCGATGTGTGTCATCCTTTTACCGCAAACAGTCGAGCTCTGCTTCCCGTTGTATACGGTCTTCGGGCGGGAAGATTGTCTCCTGTGGGAAAATCCCTGGACTTTGCCGCAGATTTCCTGTTGGAGCACTCCCGATCCAAAGACAGAAAGGTGCTTCTCGTCTCTGACGGTGTTTCCACGGAGTTCAACAACTTTCATTTCCGGCTTTCAGAGGAGTTTGCTGAGGAGAGGATTCCCCTCTTTATTCTTGGTTTTAATCATGAGAGAAACCCGGCTCTCTGTGAGCCGCTCATAAAATTAGCCCAATACACAGGAGGGGCATTCTTTACATTCAACCAGATAGAAGAGCTGAAACATGAGATTCTCCAACCCCGGAAGCTCAACGAGGCAAGATCCGGGAAACCATTCTATCCTGTTCTGTTAGCCGGCGCCGGTGGATCTGTTATTCCGGAAGCTCGAAAGGAATCCCGCATTAATTACAACTATTTCTGGCTGTTTCTGGCGCTTCTTTTTCTCGCTCTAACGGTTTTCTTTCGTTACAGAACCGTAGCAGAAAAGAAGAAGTGGGAGCAGAACAGCCCGGTTCCGCGAATTTTCCTCCATCTGGTACTTCAAGACGCCGAGGGCCGGTTGAAAAAAATTCGCACCTCGAAATCTCCTCTTCGAATCGGCAACACCGGGAAAGGTGATATACAACTCGAAGGCGTGAAAAGGAAGGTACTGTTTACCTATACGTGGGATGCCGGGGGCGCCGACTTCAGTTCCGGGCAGTCTTTTTTGTTGAACGGCGTGGCATTGAAGAGGAAGAGATTGAAAAAGGGAGATCGACTCAAGTTCGGCGGCGCCCGGTTGATATACAACGGTCTCGAGAAGGAAAACATCAAGGCGCCGGATTTCAAAGATTACAGCTTCTACCCCCTGGCTGCAGGCGTTTTCTCCTTAATCCTGTTTGTTCTGCTTTTGAGCGTACAGAATATACAGGCGCCCGGGAAAACAGCTCTTCGCGAAGAGGCTCTTCACAAAGAGCAGGCTTCACAGGAGAAGGAAGCGGCAGAAGAAGCGGTGGAATCGAAGGAATTGATGCCGGTCGCGCCGCGAACTGAGGAAACGGAAAAACCGGTAATAAAAAAAACAGAGCCACGGGAGGAAACGGACGGCGCTGTTACGAAATCGAAAAGTGTTCAACCTTCGGTTGAGAAAGCCCCTGTTATGGACAGTGAGGTGGCGCTTAAGCGGGAGAAGGCATACACGGGACCGTTTGAAATACACCGGAAAGCTGTAATCAGGAAAAATCCTGTGCGAATGGTGGCGCCGGGAGAAGAAATCTTCTATTTTAAAGCGGATATTCTCTTCATACACGCTCATCCCGACGATGAGAGCCTTGATTTTGGAGGCCTGATGGCAAGGGCTTTGAGCAGCGGCAGGAAGAGTGTCGTCGTGCTTTTCACCGATGGTGAGGCGGGTATCGATCAATTTCCCAACAGATTGACCGAAGGCATATATCCGGCTGAAGATCTGACGGGTAATTCTCTTTCCGTAGTACGGGTTCAGGAAGCAGCATCGGCTCTTTCAATTCTTGGTTCTTCTCTTTACATTCGTCTTGGTCTAGAAAACTTTCCCTACAATTCCAGCCGGGATGTTCTGCCTGTGGACGAAGTCCTGGCAGAATGGGGCGGCAGAGAAGCTCTCGGTGCCACGCTTAAAAGATTGATCCGGGGCTTTGAGCCGGATATCGTGGTATCCTCCGATTCCAATCCTGACGCGTATGAGCATTTTGAGCACAAGGCAGTGGGTCAAATAACCATGGAAACTCTCCTGCAGCTGCAAGAAGAAGGATTTGACGCGGTTAAAGGTTATCTTGTGTCGGTTGATCCGTTTCAAAAGAACCTCTACGATGATCTGGTTCATCTGGATCTTATGCGGATTCATCCGGAAAACGGGTTTTCCTACAGGGAAATCCAGATGGCCGCTCTTAAGGAGCATCACACCCAGGGAGATGCTTCCATGATCGGCGTCGAGCTGCTGCCCAATTTCCGGTGGGAACAGTATTTAAAGATGTTTTGGCGCCTGGACATGAGCCTGGAAGAGTACGTTCTCTGATCGTGTTATTCGATTCCTTTTTCTCTTTTTGCTTTTATACCGTACCGGAGAAGATTGACTGACAGGAAGCCGACAAAGAGAGCCAGGCTGTACGAGAGGAAAGTATGCTTAATGCTGAAGCTAATAGAAATTCGACTGCTTACAATCGGCGCCAGGAACCAGCCGAATGATGCCACCAGGGTCTGAAACCCGAATATAAGACCCCTTCGTCGATAAGGTGTCTGCACGCTCACCATGGATTGAAGAATGGGTTCGACTCCCCCGATGGAAAAAGTAGCAAGCACATATAAAAGGCCGAGACTCCAGAGCTGACTGGTAAAAAAGATGGGAAAGGATATCATTGCTCCGGAAGCCCGGAAAATGGCAAGTAAATTGCTTTTATTGTGCTTGTCTCCCAGGCGAGCCAGGGTAAGACCGGCCAGGGCGGTGGCAATTCCCAAAAAGGACGATATCAGCCCGGTAATGGCTGATGCCCCGGTCAGGGTTCCCCGAACTTGCTGAATATACAGAGGGAGAAAAGGAACGGGCAGTGCTCTGGCAAAGCGTAGTAGAAACAGGCATAAAAAGATAAAAATAAACGGCGGTTTCAGGAGGTTCCTTAAGGAGAAGGACGGTTTATCCTTTTTATCGGCAGCAGGAGTTGTTTTGGACTCCCGGATAAAAAGCAGGACCAGCATAAAACCGGAAAAGACGATGACGCCGCCAATGAAAAAAGTAATCCTGTAGCCTATAAACTCTGCCAGGAGACCTCCGATAAAAGGCCCGATAGAGAAGCCGATAAAGGTTGAGGAAGAGAGAAAACCCAAAGCAAAGGAGAGTCTTTGCCGGGGTGTGCCCGAAGCGACAAGAGTGGCTGAAGCGGTAATGGTTCCCGTGAAAAGACCCTGGGCTAATCTGAGGATAAACACCGTTTGTACGTTCCGGGCCATACCGATAAGAGCCAATATAATGGCGCCCCCCGCCATTGCTCTGAGCATCATCAACTTACGCCCGAGCTTATCCGACAGAATACCCCATACCGGCGCCATTAATCCCATTAGTAGACTGGGAGCGGCGCTGATCAATCCCACCCAGGAGTGAAGCTCTTCCTGGGAAGTAATTCCCAGTTCCTGAATATAATAGGGAAGGAAGGGCAGCACCAATCCGAAGCCTGTAAGGGAGAATATCTGGGCGATCCAGGCTGTTGCCAGGTTTTTTTTCCAGGGAATCATGCTGTGCTCGGATTGAATTCTATCTTCTCAATCCCATGCATGTCCGGCAGATCCGAGAACATTCCTGTTCTTGTCGATGATTAATTTTTTCAATTCCTCCCGGGCCGGCCCGAGATATTTTCGGGGATCGAATTCAGCGGGATTTTCGGTTAGAATTTTCCTTATCATCGCAGTGACCACCAGCCGTCCATCCGAATCGATGTTTATCTTGCATACGGCGGAAGCCGCCGCCTGCCTGAGCTGCTCTTCTGGAATGCCCACAGCGTCTTTCAGGTTTCCGCCGTTTTCGTTGATCATGTCGACATATTTCGGAAGAACGGAACTGGCGCCGTGGAGAACAATGGTAAAACCGGGTATCCGTTTCTCGACCTCTTCCAGAATATCGAAACGAAGAGGAGGCGGTACGAGAATCCCTTTCTCGTTGCGGGTGCACTGCTCCGGTTTGAATTTATTAGCCCCGTGGGAAGTTCCGATCGAAATTGCCAGCGAGTCGACTCCTGTTTTCTCAAGAAAATCCTGCACTTCCTCAGGTTTGGTGTATGTGGTTACTTCTGAAGAGACCTCGTCCTCGATTCCGGCTAATACTCCCAGCTCTCCCTCCACAGTCACGTCAAACCGGCGGGCGTAATCCACCACTTTTTTTGTAACAGCCACATTTTCATCGTAAGGCAGATGGGAGCCGTCTATCATGACCGATGAGAATCCGGTGTCTACGCAGGACTTGCAGGTTTCAAAGGAATCGCCGTGGTCGAGGTGAACAGCTATGGGGATGAGCTTTCCGTCACCTAGCTCGCGTGCCAATTCCACCGCCCCTTGAGCCATATAACGCAGCAGAGTCTGATTGGCGTAAGCACGGGCCCCCCTTGAAAGCTGTAGAATCACCGGTGAAGCGGATTCAACACAGCCCATAATGATGGCCTGAAGCTGTTCCATGTTGTTGAAATTATATGCGGGTACCGCGTAACCCCCGGCCATTGCCTTCTTGAACATCTCTCTTGTATTAACAAGCCCAAGTCCTTTGTAACTAATTCCCATTCTCTCTCTTCCTTGTTTTAAAGATAATCGTTATATTATCGTTTAATAGAGAACCTTTGAAAAGTCAAGTGGGTAAATGAAGAATTACTGTGGGGAATAGGATTTGCGCGTTAAATCATCTAAAAATAAAATAACGGGATATGCTTTTCTCCTTCTCCTGACTGCCTCTGGCCTGTGGGCTCAGGGAGGTGAAATTCGGGAGAGCGAAGCCGAGTTTGAATGGTACAAAACGCAGTTCGGTACCGGCCCGGGCAACTGCGGACCGGCAGTCGCGGCAATGGCGATCTACTGGTCCACCGGAAAAGATGTGTCGATAGAGCAGGTTCGCGAGGAAATCGGGGAACCCAACAACAGCCGTGCCGTTAGCCTCGATCATCTGAAATGGGCACTCGACAAAAATGGTGTTTCCTCCATGTTCAGAGAGGTGGAGTCGATCCTGGATTTGCGGAAAATAATTGATGGGGACCGTATTGCGATACTATGGATACATACCGGATGGCTTACAGAAGAAAAGGGCGACACTACTGCTACGCGAATAGGAAGGTACTATGAAGATGAGTGCGGCCACTTCGTAGTCCTTAAGGGATACACCATGGATGATCGCTATTTTGTTACTCACGATCCCATACCGGGAGACTGGCTGACCAACACAATACGTTATCCGGACGGCAGCATGCTCGGAAAAGACAGATACTACGATGTGTCTGAACTCTGGCAGTCGCTCAAGGTAATACGCGTAATCGATGTGAGTAGGAGGGAGGAATAGAAAAATGTTTTCAGAATTCGAAAAACCGGGTGGTTTTGAACCGGAGCTCAAAAAGGCGGCCGATGTGGCGGTCGGCGAGGTGCTTCAAATCCGTAAAGATGAAAAGGTCCTCATTGTAAGCAATCCGATAGGGGATGTGGCTCATATTTCCATGGCGCTGTATGATTTTGTGCTCGAATACGGCGGAAGGCCCGTGCTTGCATATCAGGAGAGAAAAACTCAAGCTGATTTTGCCGAGCCGGGTATTCTGGGCGCTCTTCGAGCCATACCGGATGTCCTTATGCTAATATCAGATTCAAAGCTTGGTAAAGACAGACAGGGTATTGAGAAGCCTTACACTGCCGGCGGCAAGAGCTTTGACCACATCTTTCGCTGCCTTTTATGGGGAAGCAGGCAGCTCCGCAGCTTCTGGTCTCCGGGAACAACCATGGATATGTTCTGCCGAACATTGCCTATCGATTACGCCAGGTTAAAAAAAGAATCCGCTTCTGTGAAGAGGGTTCTGGATGGGGCTGCGTCGGTCAGGATACGTACGGAAATGGGTACGGATCTGGAGATCGGTTTAAGGAACAGGTCGGCTATGACTGATGACGGCAATTTCAACAAACCCGGGAAGGGGGGTAATCTTCCGGCTGGAGAGACATTCATATCCCCGGAGCTCGGGAGCTCGAACGGGAAAATCGTGATTGACGGATGTATCGCCATTCGGGGAGGGGTTGTGGTTATCGAGACACCGGTGGAACTCGAAGTGGAAGGTGGTTTTGTGACCGGAATCAAGGGGGAAAGGGAAGCGGACCGCCTGCGGGAGACAATCGCCGAAGCGGAAGAGAACGCCCGCCGTTTTGAAAAGGAAGGAATGCTTACTGAGGGAAAGGGAGAGATATATGCCAAGAATGCAAGGAACCTCGGAGAACTTGGGATAGGCCTTAATCATAAAGCCCGGATAACCGGGAACATGCTGGAAGATGAAAAGGTATATGGAACATGCCACATAGCCGTCGGGCATAATTACGATGAGGATGCGCCTTCGTTGATCCATCTGGATGGAGTTATAAAAAAACCCGGCATTATCGCTTTTACCGAAGATGGAACACCCGTGGAATTAATGGAAGAGGGATTGCTCCTGGTATGAGCGCTCTCAGTGTTCTCTTGACAAGACCTGCCGTTCATATATAGTATAATTATAGATCAGGGGGTGTAGCTCAGTTGGCTAGAGCGCGTGAATGGCATTCACGAGGCCGTGGGTTCGATTCCCTTCACCTCCAAACGACAATACACAGTGGGAACTAACGAGGGGGGTATATTGGCCGGCGATCTTGATCCTGAAGTAGAGGAATTGTTGGGTCTGGACGAAGAAACAAACGGCAGTCGCCCGGAATTCACCTCACTCTTCGAGGAAGAAAAAACTACCGACGGACCGGAAACAGTAGACACTGCACTCAAGCGATTTAAATCCATTGCGAAGATCGAGGAAGCCCCGAAAC
>CBDUZM010000150.1:0-7236 GCA_965371685.1 uncultured Spirochaetaceae bacterium
CGCAGAGGAAATAATTGCGAAAAACCTTGGCTCCATAGCCGGCGCCGAAACAATTCTGGCAGTGGGTTACGATCCTCAGAGTAAAGAGAAAATGGTTGAATTGGAGAGCTCAAACAGATAGATAATGAAAGAGCTCGAGGAACTGGAGCTGAATATTAAGACTCTGGCCAATCTAAAGAAGGTGCAAAAAAAACTTCCTGAAGAAAAAGAGAAGTATTACGAAGATCTGATCGAGAAGAGGGCCAAGGCACTTGCGGAGGTCGAGGCGATAAACAAAGGGAAAGAACAGGTTAAGGAGAGACTCGGTTCGATAAAACTGACGGGCAAGGTCTCGGCATCAGAAAAAGTCTTCGCGGGGGTTCGTGTTTTTATTAAGGACGCCTTTCTTGAAGTGAGAAACGAATTCAAGAGTGTTACCTTTGTTCTGGAAAATAACATGGTCAAGGTAACAAAATACGAGGAACCGGAGGAAGATTACACAAGAGGTATTTAGATGCCGCTGCTGCCTATTGATCTACAGACCATGTTCGCTCATATGAATCAGGTGGGCAGGGAGCAGGCAATTCAAAAACAAATCTCTCCCGAAGCGCAATCCCTCCAGGCTATGAACATTGTCAAACGGACCGAGGAAAAGGATAGTTCTGTCAACGAAACGAATGAGATTGGGGAAGGTCCGGAACAGGTAAAGGAAGAGGAAGAGAGGGAGAGCAGAAAACAGCAGGCCGAAGAACGAAAAGGTTCTCGATCAGGGAACGAAAACACCGTCCCGGAAATTTTTAGAGATCCGGGCTTAGGTAAGCACATCGATATTACTGGATAGCAAACATCTTATGACCACTATTCTGCTCATTATCGGATTCCAGGTTGTCGGTTTTTTTATTCTTTTCATACTGCTCAAGAGACGTGTAGACAGGCGTATGGCGCCTTCCGACATGGTCCGGGAAGTTCGGAATGAGCTTACCTCAATCATGGTTGAGCTCAACAGGATTACTAATCAAAATGTTGGACTCATAGAAGATAAGATCAACCAGCTGAAAAAGTTTCTTACAAAAGCCGATAAAAGACTATCTCTTCTTAAAAGGGAGGAAGAGAAACACGAAGTAAGTAAAAAGTCATACCTAAAGATTGTTCAGAACCAACCGGAGACCCGGCAGACAAATAAACCGGCAAATATTCAAAAGGAGGTAATCCGTCTCCACCGGGAAGGTTTTACTCCCGGCGTTATCGCCGGACATACAGGCGCCAGCATAGGGGAAGTAGAGCTTATCATATCATTGGAGGAGAGGAAGAGCTAAAAAAAACGGTATGCCTGGACGTCTAATGCATACCGTTTAATGATAGGGATTTATCGGGTAAAACCCTAACAATAATAGGTTCGGTAAAATTTAGGATTTCTTTAGCCTTATAAGATGCTGCTCGAACAATCTGAGATGATAGGCAGCGGCGTCCCTGATTTCCCGGTATATTTCCTTCGATTTATCCAGAACTGTATTCATCGGCTGCTTATGGCTCCAGCGGTCGTCCTGAATAACGGAGTTTATTACCGTTTGGAAGAGAAAACTCACAATTTTACGTGATCCGGCAGCCAGGATCTCTCTGTCGATGTGGTTAAGTCTTTTAAAACTATTCCCGGCGTCTTCGCCATTTTTCAGCTTGACAGACAGCATGTCCATTTCGGCTAGAGCCTCGTTTGCCAGGTTCACGAGTCGTGAGAGCTCTTCAATGAGCTCCATCTTTGCGGAAGTCAGTGATTTTAAAGTGTTGGAAGGCGGCTTGGGCAGGTCCTGCAACTGCGTTATTTTTTCGTCTATCTCGCGCCGCCTATCAGGAAATTCGAGAAGGTTGTCTAATTCGGAAAAAGGCATACCTTCTATATGCACGCCGTCAGGAGAGAGATTGTATGTCAGGTTTCCGGCATGGATTACCATTTGTTCTTCAAACCACCATTTATAAATCAACATTCTCTGATCCGTCAGCACGCTGCCGTCTGTATTTGAGCGAACGGAGAATGGGGAAGCCTGTTGGAGGTAGGCGAAGGACATGGTTTCTGCAGGATTAAGCTTCCGGCTCAATATATGGAAGCGTGTTTCGAAAAAAGCTCCCTTGAAGTGAGTATTCCTCGCGGGAAAACCTAAATCCAATCCTGCCATGTATATGGGGGCGGTTCCCAAAAGGCGGGCAAGGTCCCAGGCGGACGTGGAGACAGATCCTCCTGCGCCCATTCGGCCTTTTTCTCCGACCGCTGCTTCAAAGTGCCGGCCCAGCGGGAAAAAGGAACTGCCGAAGAAAGCGGGTGTATTGAGGATGCGAAAAACTCTTGGGTTGGTGGAAGAATCCGAAACGAGTAGAGCCTTTTTTATACGAATCCTGTCAAGATGACGGGTATTCCAGTACTGGGGATCCACTACGACTATAAAATCAGGTTCGACACCTCTCTCCAAACAGACTTTTAATGAGGTATCCACAGTGATGATGAGAAGCCTGCGCTTAAGTTTCGGCAGCAGGGGAAGAGTTCTGTCCAGGGACGGACCCGACGCGAGAACGAGTGACGGGATGCCGGAAAACATGTCCTCCAGATGGTTAACTCCCGGAGATGCCATAAGCCCCATATTTTTTATAAGATTCCTGACCCAGAGCCTGCCGAACCGATTCAATGTATTGACATTGAGATTCCTGCGGGCTATGTAGGACTGAAGAACGCCATCCAGTTTTTTGTAGTAGGATTCATCTTTCAGGTAAAGAGCTCTGGGTTTTATGATTTTTATATTGAGGAGAGGAAGATTGTCCAACAAGGCAGGCAGAGATTCAGGCTGGGTATCAATAGAAAACCGGAGTGTGGGGCGGGTAAACAGTCTTTCCATCGGACGGGCGCTCATGCATTTAAGAAGGAAAGCGGAGCTTGGCTCTATAACCAGTGTTTTTGTTTGAGGATAACGTTCGATAAAGGCTTCTACATGGTACCCGAGGCCGAATCCGAAAAAAATACAGAGAGAGATCTCCTCGTTTCCTTCCTGATCGATTAAATGCTCAGCCTCCCTGACAGGATCGAATCTGCTGTGCAGGATTTTTCCTCTATATTCACAGGTGGGATGGCCTGAACGGGTCTTAACGAAGATGACCTTTTCATCAGGTTTTGCCTGCAGCTTTTTTGACAGTCCGGGAAAGCGGTTCTGGAAAGTTTTCATATTGTTGTCGAATATATTCATTTATTCAAACTCCAGAATCAGTGTCATGCCCGGATCAACCGCTTCGCCGGGACGGGGTTTTTGGCTGACAACATAACCTTCGCCCTTGAACAGTACTTTAATATCGTCCCGCGTGAGGAGAGAGAGGAGTTTCCGCTTGGGCATACCTGTGAGATCCGGCATTTGTTTGCCGACGACGATATCCTCCAGTTCAGGAACCAGAACACGGCCCGAATGTTCTATAATCCGGCTGTCGGATAAACCCATCAGTGTAATAAGACGTTCCGCTGTCTCCTTGAAAACAGGCGCGGCTACCCTGCTGCCGTAGTCCAATGCCACCTGCGGGCTATTAATCACCACATAAATGATCAACTGAGGGTCGGAAACGGGCAAAATACCTAGAAATGAAGCAATATGCCGGTCTTCCAGATACTTCCCCTTCTTTGCATCGAATATCTGGGCTGTGCCTGTCTTGGCGGAGATCCTGATCCCTTCGATCCTGGCAAGACGCGCGGTACCGCCTTCCTCGGTTGTGCTTTCCATTATTGAGAGGATTCCGTCGGCGATCTCAGGAGAGAGGACTTCCGCCACCTCCTGCCGGTTATACCTTTTTATCAATTTTCCGTCCGGGGCGACAATCTTCTTCACCACAAGAGGTTTGAGTAGAATGCCGCGATTACAGAACACGGTGGCGGCACTGATCATCTGTACGGCATTTACATTCAGCTCCTGTCCGAAGGCTATTGTGGGCTTTGTACGCATGGACCATTTCTTGGATTCCTTCAAGCTTCCGGGGTTTTCGCCGGTCAGCGCTATGCCTGTGCGTTTTCCGAAGCCGAAACGCCGCAGCAAACTGTAGAATCCATCGGCAGTCACCGTTTCAGACGCATAAGCGGCGCCCACATTGCAGGAGTATTTAAGTATATTTAGGGCATTGACTTCCCCGTGAGGGCGTAAATCGCGGATCGGCGGATAAACATCAGGATAATTTCCATCACAAAAAAAAGTATCGTCGAAATCTATGCCCCCCAATTCGAGAAAAGAAGCAATAGAGAAAATTTTGAAAACAGACCCGGGCTCATATGCGGAACGAATGGGACGATTCACAAGGGAGGACGAATCGTATTCGGTGAAATTACTCGGGTAATTGTTGGGATCGAAATCAGGGATTGAGACATAGGCGAGGATTTCCCCTGTCTGAGCTCCCATAACCAGAATTATTACGGATTCGGCGTTATTTGTAATCAAGGCTTCCCGGGCTATACTCTCCACTGCAAATTGAGCGTTCGCATCAATAGTCAGAAAAACCTGGTTCCCATAGACATGGTCGATACCTTTACCGAGATCGGACGGGCTCAACTCACTGTTAAAACTGTGCTCGATACCATCCAGACCGACGTTGTCAGTACCTACATAACCTACCAGGTGGGATGCCGAGGCACTCAGAGGGTAATTTCTTCCAAACTCTTCTCCCAGCTTGATGCCGCGAAGCTTGCCTTCTTCCATAAGGGCTTTTACCTTGTCGGATTGTGTCGGGGTGGCTTTCCGTTTGATAAAGGCAAAACCGTCCGTTGAAACTATGGTATCGAGGATATCTTTTTCCTCGAGATTCAGGATCTCTGAAAGCAGGCGGACAGTTTCTTCCACATCCTCCAGGTCGGGTACCCATACTCCAACCGACTGCAACGCGGTAGTTATTGCCAGTATCTTACCGTTTCTGTCGAGTATTGGTCCTCTCTCTACATCGGGAATACTGATGGGCGCTTCTCCATCCTGCCCGGGCAGAAACAGCATGAGATAGGCGTATCGACCCACGAGCACGAGAATCATGCACAGAGCTATTGCCAGAAATACGAGTAAACGCCCTTTCCCTTTTTGGTCATTCAAAGTAAAAATCCCCAGTTTAAAGAATATATTAATAGACTAATCAAATAATGTCGATATGAAAAATGTGACATCTATTTTACTCAACCAGGAGGTCAGAAAAAAACCTACTGTTCTGAGTCTTCTTGTCAGTAAATGGTTTCTTCTGGGTATCCTGCTGCTCATCCTGCTCTTTTTCCTTTTGGATAATCGGGTAATTGTAAAAGGCAGGAAAATTTCCACCAGTGATTTCCTCCTGCCTTCCGATCCGGGAGTCGAAACCGTATTTACTGATTATCTCCTTACGGAACCTATTCAACAGGGAAGCGGGGAGTCTCTTCATCCCGAAGTATTAAAAACTCTTAAGATAAGTCTCTATACTGTAAAAAAGGGTGACAGCCTTTCTGCCATCGCCTATGTCTTCGGATTGAATATCGACACGATTGTCAGCTTCAACAACATAAAACACGCGCGTGATCTTCTCGCTGGTTCCAGGATCGAGATACCCAACAGTGATGGATTGAAATACAGGGTTAAGAGAGGAGACTCTTTGGAGAAAATCGCCAGGCGTTATAGTATCAGCCTCTGGAACCTGGTAAAATGGAACAACCTGGAATCAGACCTTATCAGGATGGGGCAGGAGCTTTTCATACCCGATGCCCGTCTTCGCACCAACGAGCTTAACCTGATTTTAGGAAAGCTTTTTATCTGGCCCACCTCTGGAAGATTAACATCCGGCTTTGGTTATAGAGATAATCCTCTCACCGGCAAGAAGCAATTCCATACGGGAATCGATTTGGCCAACAAGGTAGGCACCACAGTCAAAGCCGCCATGTCAGGTGAAGTCGCGCTGGTGGGAGTAGCTCCGTTATGGGGCAAGTATATCATTCTCCGCCATCCGGACGGTTTCCAGACTCTTTACGCTCATCTTTACAAAATCACGGCGGCAAAAGGCGAGCGAATCAAGCAGGGAGAGAAAATCGGGGAAATGGGGAACACCGGCTTCAGCACGGGTTGTCACCTGCATTTCACCATTGTCAAAGGGGGCGATCCTGTCGATCCCCTGAAGTATTTGCCTTAAACAAAGAGGGTATATGTTATGAAAAAGACAATCTATTGCATTCTTACACTGCTGGCTCTGTTTTCCCTATTGCGGGTTCAGGCTGAGGACAATCAGCCCAACCGCTTCACGGTCCACCCGAGCTTTGTACAAATCAGCGGAAAGGACAGCGGGTTGAGTATCGGCTTCGGTCTCATCGAGGCAGAGGGGGACAAGACAAGGACATGGAACATCTTTCCCATTCGTTTTTCTCTAAAATCGGGGGATAAGACTCTCTATCTGACCATGAACGGGCTCTCCTTTCTGACCCAGAGTGGAGTATATTACGGCGGAGAGAAGGTGGTAAAGGGAGTCCACCATGGGGATGTGATCAGTGTCGGAGGGCAGGTGACTGTCCAGGGAAAGGTCGAAGGGAATGTATGGAGTTTCGGCGCGGATATCCACCTGCTTGCCAACTCCGAGGTAACCGGCGATGTAGTCGCCCTTGGAGGAAAAGTAGATACCGTACGCGGCGCCCGTATTCACGGGAATAAGCACTCTGTCCCCAGGTTGACTATTCCTTTTCTCGGATTTCTTACTTCCCCACAGTCAGCGGAAACTTTACAGTTCATTATGGAGCTTTTCGGAGTGCTCCTCTTCCTGATCATGCTCTTTCTCATCATTCATTTCCGCCGGGGAAGCCTGCTTACCGTGAAAGATCTCTTTTTCAGCCGCTGGAAAGGAGTATTACTGTACCTTATCCTGGGAATCCTGGTGGTTCCTGTAGTCGTTGCTTTGCTTATTACCTCGGGAATCGGCATATTTGTACTTCCCGTGCTATTCCTTCTGATACTCATTCTCGTATATTTCAGTTATATCGGGGCGTCGGTTAGACTCGGTCAGCTGATCCTCAAGCGTGATACAAACAGTGCCGCTCAAATTTATCTTCAGGGACTGTTGGGATTCTTCATAATCAAGATACCGTCCCTTTTGGGCCGTCTTTTATCTCTCCTGACTTCCGATGTATTTACTGCAGTAGGCGGGTTTCTGAAGGTGCTGGGCTCAGTATTACTCCTGGTAGTATTCTTATACAGTTTTGGCGTCGGGTTGCTTTACCTGAGGTCTGCCGACAGAGAGACCTGAGTGTTT
>CBDUZM010000151.1:0-7212 GCA_965371685.1 uncultured Spirochaetaceae bacterium
TCCTCGGTTGGAGCTGCTTCCTCGGTTGGAGCTGCTTCCTCGGTTGGAGCTGCTTCCTCGGTTGGAGCTGCCTCCTCGGTTGGAGCTGCTTCCTCGGCTACACCGGCAGCCTTCGCCTTCGTTTTCTTCTTTTTATCTTTATCTTCAAGAATGTCTGACACTACCTTTTCCTCCATATTTTGTCAGAATGGAATATCATCTTCGAAATCACTGTCGGGTAATTCCCCCGTGCTCCCCGGCTGACCTTCAGAAAGAGGAGCTTTCGGACTTGCTGAATCTGTACGGCTGCCGAGTAGTTGTATATTAAAGGCGTTTATCTCCACTCTGCTGCGCGGCTGTCCATCCTGCTCCCAACGGTTCTGGCGAAGCTCCCCTTGAATGCCTATCTGTTTACCTTTTAGAAGATAGGGAGTTAAGGCTTCCGCTGTTTTACCCCATACAACGACATCAAAAAAATTGGCCTCGTCCGTCCACTGATCATCCACCTTACGCCTTCTGTTTATTGCCAGGGAAAATTTACTGACAGCGGTTCCTGTGCTGATGTATTTCAGTTCGGCGTCCCTGGTCAAGCGTCCAACCAGTACAACATGATTGATATTAGCCAATACTCAACCTCCTACACCCGGTTAAATTTTAAGCATCTTTTCTGAAGAAAACAAATTTAAGTATTTCTGTTTTCAGTTTGAGAGACTTTTCGATGGGCTGTAGTCGATCCGGGTTGGTCTCTAACTCGTAGCGGATGTAATGACCCCGGCTTGCTTTTTTTATTTCATAAGCCAGAACCCTTTCACCTATGTCTTCTTCTTCCAAGACCTTGATTCCAGAGTTCTCAAATTCTTTGCCGACCTTTTCCTTCCCTGCTGTAAGGTTATCCGCTCCGGCTTGAAAGATAAAAACTGCTTCGTATTTCCTCAAAATTTGTTCCTCCTCACGGACTTTTTCGATCCATTCCAACGTCTTCAGAACGGATAAAGAGGCGTCTATAAGCTACAACAACCGGCAGATAAAGTCAAGTCCTGCGGTCCGGACGCCGAAATAAATAACGAATGATGATGCAAAGAGTGAATTTCGGAGACAATATTTTTTTCCTTACAATGAAAGTAAAAACACTCAGAGATAGTATAAATCTGGACCTGGACAAGGATTTATACGGTGACAGGGTCTTTGAGGAGATCGTATTTATAGCAGTTACCATCAGTAAAATTTTTACCGCTCTAAAAAACAGCTCCTTTATCACTAACCGGCTTGAATATCTGAAAAGCCTTCAAAGGCTTAAAAGGCAGTTTGTCTCTCTGCTGGACAGCTTATTGAGCGGAACGGCTTCTTACTCCGTTTTTTCGGCAGAACATATGGACCGTTTGAAAAGAATCAGTGATAGTTATCAGACAGATATAGAGGAAATACGAGAAATGATCAGCACCCTTAGCGGGGAATCCCAGGAAGATGAATATATTATCTCCCGGGAAGAATATAAATATCTCCTTTCCGACAGTGAATCAACACCCGCCTGATTAGAAATTATTGAAAAGATCCGCCATTGTATCGGGATAAAGGATCAGTAGATCTTTTTTCGGCTCGAGCCAATTTCTTTTTATATAACCCCATGATGCCAGAGCAGGCATAATACTTTTATTCCTGTTGGGCAGCAGGTGATCGATCTGATCGTCGATAAAAACAGCCTGCATGAAACCGCTTGCCCGCCTTACCTCTTCCACGATTACTTTTTTTGGCCTGGTATCGGCAAGATACACCCTTTCCGGAGAAAAATCGATTTTATTGAAGCTGAGAATTTCCAGTATAAAGTCCTGCCGTTTAGAAGAGACGATGATTAATCTCTCGTTTTCGGCATTCAGCCTAAGAGGTTCGATCATATGCTTATAGAGAGGATTTAGGGCCATCCAATAGTCTCTGTCCTGCCTGAGCAGCTCTTCTCTCGCTCTGTAAAAAATTTCTCCATAATACCGTATTGTGTCCTTTCCTGCCTTTTCTAAGTGCCGGTCAAATTCATGTTGATTCCGGACCTCGCACCCCATGTCGATCAGCTTTTGGATTAGCACATAATCCGGTCCAGACCGGATAAAGGGACGCAGCCGGCTGAAAAGGATTCGCATGTCCACAGTTACCTGAATTGGATAATATTCTTTTATATTTCTATAATAGGAGATCCAGGAGCTTACAAGACATTCATTAATGCTGTCGCATATAACACCATCGAAATCCAGACAGAGAAGGGAATTGTCTTTTTTCACGTATTTATTCCCCGATCAGATAATCGGAACTCCCGGCATGAGAAAATGGAGAATACTTACAACGATACCGGCGATACCAATGTATTTCCTGTTGGCTAAAACATGTGAAATTAGGTTCCCCGTCAGGACAGGAGTATCCCCTGCCTTGGCGGTGGTTTTATCCGTTTCAGCGGGAGTTTTTTCCACCTTGTCTGAAGCATTCTCCGCCCCGGCAGGCATGCCTGAGCTGGCTTTGAAGAAATCGAGAAGCAGTACAACCCCAAGGCTTAGACCTGTAATTGCCGGCAGGAGATCGCCCACAACCGCGACATCACCCGCTGTAGGCGTGAGTATTTTAAACAGACCGACAATGAGAGAAAGAATCCCCAGTGAAAACTTGGCGCCTTTCTCCTCGAAGAGCTCCTTTATTTTACCGAGAAGGGTGGTCTTCCCCTCCTTTTCATTTGTAGTCAGCAATAGACCGGCAAGGAGATTGACGATAACGGAAAGCGTGTAAAATTGAACCATAACATAATAAACATAATACATTTGAAGGAAAAAATAAAAGGATTTTTTAAAGATTTCACAAAGGCACTACCGTGGACTCTGCAGCTCGAATGCGTACAGCTTCGCGCAATCCATGTGAATACGCGCGATAAGCGGACTCTCATCTTCTGGTTTGATTATACTTCCTACTTTCCATTCCGCAACAGCCTTTAAATTGTCACCAATCATAGAGCGCGAATTATCGAGTGAATAATCCTTCCTTCCCGGCAATTCCACACGAACCCTCCCAAACCTTTCAGTCTTATAGTTAAGGACCAGCTCAACCGGCCTTTCAATCCTGCCGAGATTCAGCTCCAGGTACCCGTCGGGATCCGCCTTGAAGCCAAAAAGCCGGTCTTTGGGCCAGCTTGCGTATCCGATGCGGCACATCTTCGCCTCCAGCAGCTCCTTCTTCCGGTTCTCCTGCACCTTCCACCGGTTGTTCAAGTACCACCCGTGAGAGTGAAGTGTGCTGGTCAAATATAGCCTCTGCTCATTACCCGCTTCCACCGGACAGGAGGCAGTGTAGATTCCTCCCGATCCCCACGGCGTATCATCGTGGGATAAAAAATCCTTGCGTCCGAAAGAATGGAGCCAGCGATCTCCCCTTCCGTACTGGTATGTAAGGCTGATGTCCACCGCCCCGAAGACACCCGCCTCTGTACCGGCAGTACGGGGAAGACTGTGCCGGAACTGCCATAGAAAACCCACTGTGCCTCCACCGGCGGGCATCATCCCCATACCGTAGTAATCTCCACTTGCATACCCCCGGTTAAGCGCCCCGATATCATCGAACTCGTCCGGGATAAGTGCACAGCTGATATCGGACCACCTGCTGTCAATAAGATCGGCATTCCAGATGGAACGGCGCGGGAAACCTCCGGCTCGCGGACCCTTTTTAAGAGCCACTATGGCGCGCTGCTGGCCCGGGTGGTAGACGCTGGTAATTACATCTGCCCCTTCCCACCGGGGTTCCAGGCTGTCCAGCTCCCAATGAAGGCCGTCAGTCGAATGTGCCGTAAAGTAGCCCGCACGCGCCACCTCGTTGCTTCCGACACGATTCGGCCTCGTATATCCTGTAGCACGGTAGCGGTGAGTCGAGTGAGCTTCAGGATCAATAAAAACCGAGGGGGAATGAAAGCCCAGATTACATAGATTGTTCTTCTTTCCGCCGTAATCGACAATACCGAGTTCCGGTTTTTTCCAGCTTATGCCGTCATCCGATTCCGCGTATCCCACCAGGCTGGAATCACTCCCGTTCCAATCCCCGGGCCATGCCTGGTACCACATGCGGTACCTCCCTCCATCGTGAAGCACGCTCCCGTATATGGAAGCACCAGCCCCATCGCTGAAGGTATCCGGTTTGAGCACCGGTTCAGGGCTAATTTCCGGCTTGACCTGAAAAAAGTAGAGCTTCCCCTCGACGCGTTTTATTTCCAGTCGTGATTCAAACAATAGCTCCATGCTCTCTCCTCCCTGAGCCCTTATCTTTCCCTCTCCATAATCCAGCGCAGGGTACGCTGCTCTTCCCTGATCCGGACTGTCGCTTTCAGTTCTTTTTCCGGTTTCGGCATTGAAAGAAACATTTTCAATTCCGATGGCTCATCCTCTAACAAAGGTAATAATAAGGATTCTCTCGCTTCCTCTTTACCCAGGGAAACGTGTAAAAATGCTCTGCCTTCCGGGGCATCCTTAACCTTTTTAGCCAGGCGGATAACTACCATAATACCGTTCTCAACCGGATAACCACGCAAATCAATCCTGTAACCGGCAAGGTTCGCCTGGTAGGATGGACTGAATATGAATTGTTTGAATATGAAAATCATCAGTACAAGAAGCAGGATATCCAGGAGAACGATCAAGAGAGAACGATTGCCCTTGAATATGCCACCTGTGTTTCGGGTTGAAAGCCCCGGTGCATTCGACATGGAGAGTCGTTCTTTTCTGCTGTAATGAACACGCATGTCAGGGCAGGTCTCCAATCAGTTTATCGGACCGCCACCAGACTATTTTGACTTCCTCATCAAAGGCAAGGAGGCCTACAAGAATCCCTTCTTCAGAAATATTTAATATCCTGATAAATATTTCCGAGTCCTCAAGGTTTATATAACATCTTGCCTTCACATTTCCACTCTCTGCAAGGATGAGCAGTTCATACCGGTTATATTCCACAGGGAGGAGAAAGAAGAAGAAGCCTCGACTATCCATTCCCAGCAATTCATAAGACGGCGCCGGGATTTCCCGCTTGATAGTACCCACTACTTCCTCTCTGGTACCGCTGTCCGGTACCTTAAAGAAGCTCCGATAAATCCCTTTTGCCAGATCCAGGCTGTAAGTTCTGGTAGACAGGTCCTGTATTGAATCCTGACTGCCTGTAGCTTCGGTAATTTCCTCGCTATAGTAGGTAAGCATAAGATAGAGAGTATGCTCATTAAAGGCAGGAAAAACCTTGTTTAGAAAAGGCCTTGCATCTTTCATTTTAGGAAGATTATCCGGATGAATCTCTACCCGATAACGCGGGTATCCCTCATTGTCGAACCAAAAGATTATCCACCTGGAACGAACCAGTCTGCACACGACGACCAACTCATCCGTGTCTGTAATGTGTATGCTTTCTATAAAAGGAAAGGGAGTTCCTCCCCATCCCTCCTGGCCTATATAGTCGAGATAATTTCCCTGCCGGTCAAACAACAGAATCTGCTTATAGTAAACCGTGTCAAGATCTTTATCCACTTCACTCTGCTCCGGAAGTACTTCATCCTCGACGTAGAGCCTTTTCTTACTGTCCACAACGATATGCCCGATATTGAGGAACGGATAGCTCTGAGCCCAACGATTGGTGCTGTCATCCTCACCACCATCCGTGTTCAGTATTACCGGTTTAGGATTGACCTTCGAGTTGTAGATAAGAGAGATAAGATCACCATACGTGGTAAATTCCATGATCTTGGATGAATTAGCATCGGAAATGTAGATGCGTCCATCCTTCAAATTGATATAATTCCGCGCTTTGAAAGGAGCATCCGACCGCTGAAAGAGAGCCATCTGATCTTCCATTTTTCCCAATCCCAGGCTGAAAAGCTCAGTGCGATTCAGGTCTTCTATAGGAGCTTTCCCACAGGAAAACAGCATCAAAAGAACGAAAAAACCGATTCCTATTGTTTTGATTTTCCTCATAACAAGTAAAACAGTATACAAACACGAATCCCTTCTTGTCAATCTCGCAAATAGTCGCTACATTTAAATCTATGATTCAAAAGCTATTGACCCTGATTCTCGGCACAAAACAGAAGAAGGACCTTAAAGAACTAATACCCCTGGTTCAAAGGATAAATACCCTGGAATCCACTGTAATGAGTTGGCCTGAGGATCAATTTAAAACAAGGACATCCCAGTTTAAAAAAATGCTGCAGTCAGGTGAAAAACTCGACAACCTGCTTCCTGAAGCCTTTGCCATGGTTAGAGAAGCGGCGAGAAGGGTTCTTGGGGAACGAAGTTTCGATGTACAGGTGATGGGGAGTATCGTTCTTCATAAAGGCGGCATTATGGAGATGAAAACAGGGGAAGGGAAAACTCTCTCCAGCGTCGCCTCTGCCTACCTGAACTCTCTAGGAGGTAAAGGAGTACACATAGTCACAGTCAACGATTACCTGGCCGGGCGTGACGCCGAATGGATGGGTCCGGTTTATAGCTACCTAGGCGCCAGCGTGGGCGTAATCATGTCCCAAATGGACAATGAAGCGAGAAAAACAGCGTATGGCCGGGATATTACATACGGAACGAACAATGAATTCGGATTCGACTACCTTCGAGACAATATGAAATGGGACCCGGCTGGAAAGGTTCAAAGGGAGCACCACTTCTGCATTGTCGACGAGATCGATTCGATTCTTATCGATGAAGCCAGGACTCCATTGATTATTTCCGGAGCTGCTGAGGACGATACTACCGCTTATTATGAGGTAAACAAGCTGGCAGAATTCTTAACAGAATGCTCTAAAGACCCTGAGACAGACGACTACCCTGAAAGCCCGGTAGGGGATTACAAAGTGGATGAAAAAGGAAAACGGGTCAGCTTCACCGACGAAGGGATGAATCATACAGAAGAGCTGCTAAAGAAAAAGTCCTTGATCAGCGGATCTCTTTTCGACAGTGAGAACTTCGAATATATACACTACTTCACTCAATCCTTGAAAGCCCACCGGCTCTTCAGCAAGGATGTGGATTACGTTGTTTCCGAAGGGAAAGTGGAGATCGTCGACGAGTTCACCGGCAGGATACTGCACGGTAGACGATACTCTGAAGGGCTGCATCAAGCCATTGAAGCAAAGGAACGTATTAAGATTGCCCGGAGAAACCGAACCCTGGCTACAATTACCTTTCAGAACTATTTCAGGATGTACGACAAACTCGCCGGAATGACGGGAACGGCTGACAC
>CBDUZM010000152.1:0-7194 GCA_965371685.1 uncultured Spirochaetaceae bacterium
TTTATATTGAAAACTTCAATCCTTACTTATAATTTATCTTATATTCTACTAATTAGAGATTAATATTATTCCTAATATAAAAATGAAGATTATTAGTGTTATAATCTAAGAGTAGAAAGTAATTGATGAATTGATTTTTTTCAATAAAAAGGATAATCTAAGGCAAACAGGCAACACGGAGAACCAATGAATACGATAGGAGAAAAGCTGAAGAGAGAACTCGGTGTTCTCAACGTGTTCTGCATCTCTTCAGGCGCCATGATCAGCTCGGGGCTGTTCGTGCTGCCTGCAGTCGTTTATCTCGTTGCCGGTCCCTCCATTATACTTTCCTATCTCTTTGCCTCGCTCCTGATCGTCCCCGCAATGCTCTCAAAGGCCGAACTCGCTACTGCAATGCCAAAATCCGGGGGAGTCTATTTCTTCATCCACCGGAGCCTCGGCCCTCTTTTCGGCACCTTCGCTGGACTGGCCTCGTGGTTCTCTCTCAGCCTGAAGAGTGCCTTTGCACTGGTAGGTATCGGGATTTTCCTGGAACCGCTCCTGCCTCTCTTTTCCGCCGATATGGTAAAAATCATCGCCATTGTTTTCACGCTCCTATTCGCTCTGCTCAATATTCTCAGTGTAAAAGAAAGCGGAAATTTACAAATCATCCTGGTGATCTCTCTGATAGGCATGCTGTTTGCATACATTTTTCTCAGCTTCAATCACCTGGACATCAATCGCTATGTCCCTTTTGTTCCAAAGGGATGGTTGGCCACCTTCAGCGCCACAGGCATGATTTTCATCTCCTTCGGAGGCCTTACAAAGATCGCATCCGTAGCCGAGGAGATTAAAAACCCCGGCAGGACGATACCTCTCGGCATGTTCAGCGCCTACGCGGTTGTCACAGTACTCTACATTCTTACAGCATTCGTAACGGTCGGGCTCCTGAGCAATAACGATTTTTCCCAGACCCTTACCCCCATCTCCCTCGGCGCATCGAAGTATGCCGGTAGTTTCGGTTTCATCGCCCTTTCGGTGGCCGCTATGATGGCGTTTATCACCACTGCGAATGCCGGACTGATGGCCGCTTCTCGAGATCCTTTAGCCATGGCCAAAGACAATCTTCTTCCCTCCTTTTTTGCCCGTGTAAGTATGCGCTTTAAAACACCCGTTGTCTCCATCCTCACCACATCCCTCTTCATGATCCTGATCATAACCTTTCTCGATCTCGAGAGCCTGGTTAAGATCGCCTCCACGATGAAGCTGGTGCTCTTTGCCTTCGTCAATCTTTCGCTGATACTAATGAGAGAAAGTAAAATCGTCTCGTACAAACCGTCATTCAGGGCGCCTCTTTATCCTTACCTTCAGATAGCAGGTATCGTTGTATACCTACTCCTAATCGTCGATATGGGCTTGCTGCCTCTTTCAATAACCCTCGGTTTTTTCGTATTCTCCCTTCTATGGTACCTGCTCACATCCAGGTCGCGGAACAGGAAAGATTCCGCTCTCATCCGGATAGTTGAACGTGTGACCTCCAAAGAAATAAAGTCCTCCACTCTCACAACAGAGCTGAGAGACATCCTGAGAGAGCGGGATGAAATAACCGAAGACCGCTTCGACAGGATCATTAAAGACGCCGAAATAATCGACGTAAAAAAGTCAATAGACGTAGATGAGCTCTTCCGCATGCTCTCCGAGGTGCTCGGAAAAAAATTTAAAACCAGGCCGGAGAGGATCTTCAGTCTTCTCAAAAAGAGAGAGGAGGAGTCTACCACGGTCATCTCAGCCGGCCTGGCGATTCCCCACATCATCGTAGAAGGAAAACCTCTCTTCCAGATCGAGGTCGTTCGCTGCGTTAAGGGAATCGATTTCGGCGAGGGTATTGCCCCGGTTCATATCGTATTCGCCCTGGCAGGGAGCAGGAAGGAGAGGAATTTCCACCTACAGTCCCTTATGGCAATAGCTCAGATTGTACAGAGCAAGGATTTCATCAACAACTGGGTGAAAGCCCGCAGCACGGATGATCTCCGCAACCTTATCCTGCTGGCGCAGCGGATCAGGAAAGACGAGCTTTAGGAGCACGAGGAAAAACAGAACGAGGGGGGAAACATCACTCAAACACTCCCCGCCAATAATTGACAAAGCGTCCTAAAAAACGTAATAAAGGTTATGGCCACATCACGGCGTATCAAAGAAATTCTTCAAATGGATCCCGGGAATGGAGAAATAACTGTAGAAGGCTGGGTTCGAACAAAGAGGGAATCGAAGAGCTTCTGCTTTCTCGAGGTGAATGACGGCTCCTGTCTGAAAAATCTCCAGGTATTAATCGACTCTCATGTTCCGCATTACACGCAGCTGATACAAAAATTGAGCACAGGAGCAAGTGTCTCTGTGAAAGGCAACCTGGTATCTTCCCCCGGGAAGAACCAGAGAGTAGAGCTGCACACCGTCTCTGTTACCGTGCTCGGGGAATCCCCGCCCGAAGATTATCCTCTCCAGAAGAAGAGGCATTCCTTTGAATTCCTGAGGGAAATTTCCCACCTGAGGCCGAGAACCAACACCCTCGGGGCAGTTGCCCGGGTTAGGAACGCCCTCAGTTTTGCCGTTCACCGTTTCTTCCAGGAGCATGATTTCCTCTACATTCACACCCCAGTAATCACTGCGAGCGACTGTGAAGGCGCCGGGGAAATGTTTCAGGTAACGAACCTTCCCCTGGAAGATATTCCCGTTAAAGACGGCGGTGTGGATTACTCCAAGGATTTCTTCGGCAAACGGACCGGACTCACCGTGAGCGGGCAGCTGGAAGCGGAGACCTATGCCTGCGCTCTTGGCAGGGTTTACACCTTTGGACCAACATTCCGGGCCGAACACTCCAACACTACAAGGCATCTGGCGGAATTCTGGATGATCGAGCCGGAAATGGCGTTCTGCGATATAGAGGGAAATATGGACCTGGCCGAAGAATTCCTGAAATATATTTTTCGATATCTCCTTGATAACTGCCAGGAGGATATGGAATTTTTCAATCTGAGGATCGACAACAATGTACTCTCAACCCTGGAGTCAATCGTAGAAGCCGATTTCGAGCGGATTTCATATACCGATGCTGTCGGCCTGCTGGAAAAATCCGGTGCAGGTTTTGAATTCCCCGTGTCGTGGGGAGCAGATCTGCAGTCAGAGCATGAAAAATACCTTACCGAACAGGTCTACCGGAAACCCGTAATAATTATCGACTATCCCAACGAGATAAAATCCTTCTACATGAAGCAGAACGAGGATGGAAAAACCGTCAGGGCTATGGATATCCTTGTCCCCCGCCTTGGGGAAATAATCGGCGGCAGCGAGAGGGAATCGGATTACGATAAGCTTATAAACCGTATCAAGGAATTCAATCTGAACCCGGAGGATTACTGGTGGTACCTGGAGCTTCGCCGTTTCGGCACGGTGCCTCATTCCGGATTCGGTCTTGGTTTTGAGCGTCTCGTTCAATTTGCCACAGGTATGAAAAACATCAGAGACGTCATTCCCTTCCCGCGAAGCTACAGAGAAGCAGGACTTTAAAATAACTCAAGCGAGGTAAAACAGTGCACCATTTCAGAACCCATACGTGCAATGAACTGGGGAAAAAACAGATCGGACAGACTGTAAGGCTCTCAGGATGGATCCACAACCGGCGTGACCACGGTGGCGTCCTCTTCATCGATCTTCGGGACCACTACGGTTTGACCCAGATAGTGATACATCCCGACGTACCGTTCCTGAAAGAGGCGGCCCATCTCCACAAAGAGACTGTTGTTCTCTTTGAAGGAGAAGTAGCGCCGCGTTCCGATGAGAATGTTAATCCCAAACTAACCACCGGTGAAGTGGAGGTGGCGGTTCGTTCCTATCGAATTCTGGGCACGTGCGATCCCCTCCCTTTCAGCATCTTTCCCGAGGAACCTCTTCCCGAAGACACACGACTTAAGTATCGATACCTTGACTTAAGACGATCTAAAATCCACAGCAACATCGTGCTGCGTTCCCGGGTTATTTCGAGCATTCGAAGAAGAATGACGGAATTGGGTTTCATGGAAATCCAGACACCGGTACTGACGAGCTCCAGTCCTGAAGGCGCCAGAGATTTCCTGGTGCCTTCCCGGCTTCATCCTGGATGTTTTTATGCCCTTCCCCAGGCGCCCCAGCAGTACAAGCAGCTTCTTATGATGGCCGGATTCGACCGGTATTTTCAGATTGCCCCCTGCTTCAGGGACGAGGACGCGCGAGCCAATCGTTCGCCGGGGGAGTTTTACCAGCTGGACATCGAGATGTCCTTTGTGACTCAGGAAGATATCTTTAAGGTTGTTGAAACGGTTTTCCACGGCCTCTTTCAGGAGTTTTCAGACTGGAAAGTCACCGAGCCCCCCTTTCCCCGCATACCGTACAGGGAAGCCATGCTGAAATACGGCACCGACAAACCAGACCTTCGCATTCCCATCGAAATAGGGGATGTATCCGATATATTCGCAGCCTCTTCTTTCAATGCCTTCCGCCAGGCTGTTGAAAGAGGACAGGTAGTCAGAGCCGTTCCGGTAAAAGAAATAGCGGGAAAACCCCGCAGCTTCTTCGACAGACTGGTGGAGTATGCCCGGTCCCTTGGGTCCCATGGCCTTGCCTATCTTGCCTGGACCGGAGATCAGGTAAAGGGGCCCCTGGCGAAGCATCTCACCGAATCCCAGCTCCATGACATTGCGGGACGTTTCGATATTCACCCCGGGGATGTAATCTTTCTCCTCTGCAACAACCTGAAAGAAGCAGAGCTTCTATCTTCCGCCATACGCCTCAAGCTGGCCAAAGAACTGGACCTGTTCGAAAAGGGGACTTACCGGTTCTGCTGGATTACCGACTATCCCATGTTTGAGTGGAACGAAGAGCAGCAGGCCATTGCCTTCTCTCATAATCCATTCTCCATGCCCCAGGGAGGTTTGGAAGCACTCGAGAAAAAAGATCCCCTTCAGGTGCTTGCCTACCAGTACGACATTGTATGCAACGGTGTAGAGCTTTCCAGCGGCGCCGTTCGGAACCACTCTCCAGAGATAATGTATAAAGCCTTTGAAATTGGAGGATACACGAAGGAGGAGGTGGATGAGGATTTCAGCGGCATGATTTCCGCCTTCCATTTCGGAGCTCCTCCCCACGGCGGCATTGCGCCGGGTGTAGACAGGATTATAATGCTCCTGGCCGACGAACCCAATATCCGTGAGATCATCGCCTTCCCGATGAACGGGCAGGCTCAGGACCTTATGATGAACGCTCCCCGGCCGGTTACTGAAAAACAGCTTTCCGAGCTTTCCATAAGGATCGTTCCAAAACGTAAAACTTAACACCGAAACGCTTTCTGTTTCCGCTAAAGGACTGCTCATTGTATCTGCCTGAGGGCCTGCGATATGTTCAGGGAAAAGTCACCTATGTGCTCAATATGACTGAGCATATCTATCAATAGGAGCTCCGCCCTTACATCGGAGCCCTTTTTTATTCTTTCCCGGGCTGCTTTCTTCAGGGAATTTCTGAAAACATCGATCTTGTTCTCAAGCTCGTAAGCCTGTTCCAGGTCTATCTCACCATGATGATTGTCGAGGAAGCTCCTGTTATACTCGAGAAACTCGACGACGGTGTTGGTATAGGGGGCGATTTCCTCGAGGGCTGTCCCGGGAAATTCAATCTTTCTATCGAACCGTCTCTGAGCCAGAAGGAAAAGATTGAAGCAGCTGTCCCCAATGCTCTCAAGCTCACCGACAATACGGATCATGGCGTTGACATTACCGGCGCTCCTCTCGTTGAGATTTTCTTTGATACAATCCACCAGATAGCGTGAAATCTCCTCCTGCATCTGATCGGTATATTCCTCCATATTTTTCACCCTTTCCACCTCTTCGCCCATCTTTGTTTTTGGGTGATGAAAAACATCGATAAAAATGAAAAACATCTCTTTTGTGATCGATGCCATCCTGCTTATCTCTTTTTTCGCTTTTACAATATTAATTTCCGGAGTGTCCTGAATACTCGTAGCTACATATTTCAACCGGTAGATCTTATCGAGCTCCTTTCCCCCTTTGACCAGCCATTTAACAAGCCTTGCCAGTTGAGGGACAAAGGCGATAAAAATCAGAGTATTGGCAATATTAAACAGGGTATGAAACATGGCCAGATGAGAGGTAATGCCGTCCTTTCCCATAACATCTCCGGGCACGACCAGATCGACCAGCCGGAGAAAATGTTTGAAGACGAAGGCTATCCAGATCACCCCGATAACATTAAAAAACATGTGCACTCTCGCAGCCCTGCGGGCGTTGACATTAGTGCCCAGCGAAGCGAGGTTGGCGGTTATTGTCGTGCCTATATTCTCACCCAATACAATCGCAGCAGCGGTGGGAAAATCGATCCATCCCGCATAGGCCATTGTAAGAGTTATCGCCATCGCCGCGCTGGAAGACTGAATGATTACTGTTATCACGGTTCCGACAGTCACGAATATGAAAAAGGACAACATTCCCCTGCCTGTATAAAATGTCAGGAATTTAAAGGCCTCGGAATCCTGTTTTATATCCGGCACCGAGCTTTTAAGGAACTGCAGTCCGAGAAACAGAAGACCAAATCCGATCATCGCCTCGCCCCAGTCCTTCTTTCTCAACCTTCTTGCCATAAAAAGAACAAGGCCCAGGGCAATAGCGGGAAAGGCAAAGGTCGATACCTTTATCTTGAATCCCAGCAGGGCTACAATCCACCCTGTTACTGTTGTTCCTATGTTCGCCCCCATTGTGACTCCAATAGCCTGGGTTAAAGAGAGGAGTCCCGCATTAGTAAAGCTGACAACCATTACTGTAGTGGCGGAAGACGATTGGATGAGCGCGGTAATTGTAAATCCGGTCAGAACGGCTGTAAAGCGGTTTGTGGTCATATAGTTGACTACGCTGTGCAGCCTTTCCCCTGCAGCCTTCTGTATGCCGTCGCTCATGACCTTCATTCCGTAGAGGAAAAGAGCGAGGCTTCCGGCGATCTGGATAATATTACTTATCATATTCAGCTGGAATTAAAACTATTATAACGAAATTTGTTATGAGAGTAACAAAAATCCGGAAATTATGAAACATCCGCACAAATAAAATTTCAATTTTTCCTTGATTTTTATTATTTTTCAGGTTTTTCTGGCATGCTCGACTTTATAAGAGGAACGGC
>CBDUZM010000153.1:0-7180 GCA_965371685.1 uncultured Spirochaetaceae bacterium
CGTAAATTCCGCAGGATCTTTAACCGGCGCTGCTGCCGGAGCGGTCATTTCCCGTATGTCCTTCTTTAAAATTCAATGATACCGCTGCTGTCTATGCAGCCTGGCATCTCAACTGACAAGAGCGTGCTGAATATTATTGCATAGCTTCTGGTAATCCACAGGCTTGAGCATATACTCCACCTTTGGATCTTCCGTTAAACGCCCCTTATATTCCCAGTAGCCGGAAACAAAAATGGCAGGGAGGCTCTTGTCCTGCTCTCTGATCTTGGACAGCAGCTCAAATCCGTTCATGTTGGGCATGTTGATGTCTGAAAGAAGCAGATCTGGCTTTTCCTCCTGGTATATCTTGTATGCAATCTCACCATCCGAAGCCACCAGGACACTGTATCCTTTTTTTTCCAAAAGAAGCTGGAAGATGCGCCTGACACCATCCTCATCTTCAGCCACGAGAATTTTTGCCGTCCTTTTATCCATGTATTCCCCTCCCAAAGAATGTGTTACCTACAAGGTAAGCAAAATTTTACAAAAAGGTCAATCCCTATACAGGCAGACGGGCGCTTGAAATTATCACTCCCCCCGGCTCATAATCAAAATGGTTTCGTAGTCAAACATAGCCCGGTTGAAAGGATGTCTAATGTGGAAAGGTTGATCCGGCCAGGGCCAAACATCGTAAACAACTATCCTGCCGGCATCATCAAGAACAGGGGAAACCAGTTGAACATGCTCACCGTACACCTGGCCCAGATTGTTTTTCTCAGGCTTCCGGTTTTCTTCCACAAAGGCGGCAACCCAGATAATCGCGCCGAGGCAGTTCGGATCATCCCTAATAAAATCCCGAAGCCCTGTGTCGGGCAACCTGCGGATTTCTGTTTTATATTGATCCGACAACTCATTTTCTTCCAGGATCCTGTCGATCACCGAGGCAACGACCGGAGCGTGGGCGCCGTAATTGGACCAATTGATACTTCCATCCGGGTTGTCAATAGATCCGTTCAAATCCTCAACCACGAGTCCTGAATTCGGATCGATCGGGTGCCTTGGCATCAACTCGAGTATTTCGTCTTCGCTTATATCATTGACACCCAAAGCCGCTACGGTCATACGTATTACCGCAGCCTCGCAGCTGAGATTGTATTTTTGAAAGTATCTCGTGAAGCTCTCTCCCAACCAGAAAGCGACCTGTTCTTTCGTTGCAGTCACGATTATGTCGGTTTTGCCTCCTTCTTTAGCATGGAGAGTCTCAGTAGTTTCGGGAGGCGAAGCTTCGGTTGTTTCGCCGGATGAAGTATCCTTTAAGGGTTTACGAGAGCACGTAATTAATAAGCCTGCCGTTAATAGAAGGATCAATAGGCCTGATGTGAGTAACTTTCTCAAAGCTTTCCCTCTCAATATTGCACCTGAAAAATATCCGTTTCACATTAAAATATCAGGAAAGGGATGAGGCGTCAAACTTATGCCCGGTAATATTGATGTAACACCAAAAAAGAGCAGATAGATGTTGATAATTACCTGTCTTTTCCCTATTATTGACCTGTAGAGGTTATGGCATCGACCGCTGCAAGGAGATAGGGTGTTAGTTCCAGCTGAAGTGTTGACAGTAGCCCGGGCAGAAGAAGGCAGCGCGGTTCTTATCCGCCCGGTGGGATCGGATATCGCGGTTCCCATAATCATTGGCCAGATAGAGGCTCAATCCATCATGATCGGGCTGGCAAACCATACTACGAGCAGGCCTATGACCCATGACCTTGTTCTGTCGATTCTAAAGAGTGTAAGCGCAACGATAAACCGCATCGAAATTACCGATCTAAAAGACAACACTTTTTTTGCCAGGCTTATTCTGAAACGGTCCGGAAAGGACATAACTCTGGATGCACGCCCTTCCGATTGCATCGCCCTTGCAGTGAGAGTAAAATGCCCGATTTACATTGACGAACTGGTCGTGGATGAAGCAGGAGTATCGGTGAATATAGTGGACAGCCGAACGGTTAACGAGAAAGATGAAAAGGCTGAAGAAATTGCCGTGCTGAAAACTAAGCTTGATCAGGCTGTAGAAGAGGAAAACTATGAAGAAGCCGCTCGAATTCGTGATCAAATACAGGAAATCGAAAAAAACCTTTAGCTTACTCCCTTACTCAGTCGGTTTTCTCTTTTTTCTCCTTCACGATTCTTTTCACCAGAAAGAGGTATCTCGCCAGTTTGCCTCTCTTCAGGATATCGGACGAGAAGAGAGCCTCCTCCATTATATCCGCTGCTTCTGTTAAAGCTTCTCTCTGAGGCGGAACCGTATCTGAAAGTATACCGGCATATTCCGCCGGACCCATATGCTTTTTATATGGCGCCCCCTTCTTCTGTCCCCATCGTATGAGCGTGAGAAAACCCTTGAGAATTCTTCCCGTTTCAAGCTTCTTGAGCCACCCGGGCTGTCTGTTCTTCAGCTGTTTCCACCGGCGTGCTTCCCTTTCTAATTTCCTGCTCTGCGCACGGAAAGACCCGGATCTCTTTAGCCATGTCCAAAAATCTTCCGCCAACCTTCCCAGGTAACTCAAGAAAGCATTTATTTTTCTCCACAGGACTTCTGCCGGCCTGAACATCTTCAATCTCCCCCTGAAATACCTGGACAGGAAGGGAGAGATGAGAAAGTAGATAACAGCAGTGATAACCACACCAAGAAGAATTCTCCCCAGAATAAAAAAAAGAATCCGGAGGAATTTATTCGGCGCCGCCTGGTCCATTTCCCCTAAGGTTTTCAGCATATCCTCCATACCCTGCTCCTGGCTTTTCCTTTGATAGACCGGGGGGGAAACTTCCCGTGAAGGGCGACGGGCAAGCCAGTCCAGCAGAGACTGAAAGAGAGAAAGGGGCAGCAGAGAGGTGCTTCTGGCAAAGAAGAATATCAGGAGAGCAACTAGAAAGAGCACACAGAGAGCAAAGATGAATCGCCGGCGGCGATAAAGCGGGCCAACAACAATCCCCTCTCCGGACAGTAATTGGTCCTCAACAGCGTTATTGATTACAATGGTAAAAATAATCCCGGCTACAGCTTGAAGTACGAGAAAGATCACCGCAAGAACGGAAATGGGAGTACCAGAAACGAAATACAGTATGAGTAAAATAAAAACAATCGTCTGAAAAAAGATTATGAAAAACTTTACTTTCTTTAATCCTGACATGGTTTCATTTACCATCTCCGAATTCTGCCTGAGGGCGCCCCTGAGCTCATCTCCCCGAATCCCCTTCAAACTGACAAGAAGTATCTCCCGTTCTCTTAAAGCTCTATGAATGACAAATGAAACCAGCCACTGTACAGGCACTAATAAAATCATATAGAGGTTTTGAATTTTAATTAAGGACTGCCATCTCCGGTCAAGATTACCCTTCTGCAGAATTAAAACCACAATCAATACGACGATGATTAGATAGACGAGTTCTCTTAACCTGGCCATCCCCCCTTCGCTCTCTTTAAAGAAAATGTTACCGGCGACAGCCTCTTCGAGACCTGCACGAAATAGAAAGATATAAAAAACGACGTGTATTCGGAACGACTCCCCGAATACTGCCCCTAAAAAAAAGGTAAGGTTTATGAAGAAGAGAAGAGGGAGGAATATGGATATGACCGGGTGGAGTGTCGATCGGTTGAAATCAAGCAGTTTGTCAGGACTAGATGAGCTCATCGCCATAGTCCCTGATATAGTGACATGCAAATCTCCGATTCCTGTCCGTATCTATCGCCGCAGGAGCTCGGGTTATCTGAAAGAGCTCCACCCGATAACCCCTCCTTCTAAGGTCGTCGAGGAAGTTGAACTTCTCTTTTCTCAGCGGTGGGCTTAACAGTATAATCCGCGTGCCCAAGGGTATTCTTATACCCGAGCTCATCAGGAGCTCGGAAAAATCAAAAGAACCGAGATTAATCCTTGCCAGGTACTCGAGAAGCGTCACCGCATGGCCATACCCGGATTTTATAGGAACCGCCCTGCCTTCCCGTTCATTGGCAAGCCGGCCGGAACTGGCGAGTCCCACCTCCTGCTTGATTCCAATAAAGTAATAAACGAGGGAAGCGGCCGCCTCTATTGCTCTTTCCGCCCTATGCTGCCTGTACTTCAAAGGATAGTCGGAGGAGGTGAGATTTAAAAGAATAAGAACCGGAAAATACAGGGCTGGGAGAAACTCCATGCAGAACAACTTTCCAAGCCGGGCTGACACCTTCCAGCTTATCCTGCGCGGATCGTCTCCGGGTATGTATTCTCTTAAAGAGCGATATCGGGTTACATCCTCATAGATTCGGTTCTCGGTCCTGATATTGCCTGCAGGAAGGCCCTCTTTATCCGACAGACGCAGAGGGTAGACCCGTGGGTACACAATAATCCTGGTGCTCTGCTTGAGAGAAATTTTCCAGGGAAAGAAACCAAGAGGATCGGCGCCTGCTATCAGAGCAGGGCCCACCTCGAACTCCCCCCTCTGCGCGCTTTCCACCCGGTAAGTCAGTTTTCTCCGCTCCCCGGGCCGCAGTCTGAAGAAAAAGGTGGCCGATTCCTCTGATGTCAGCGCGCCGGTCATGTCTCTGACGAGAACATGATGCACCGGGATGTGTCCCCGGTTCTCTACCACCAAATCCATAGAAATCTTCTGCTGCCTGTAGCCCCTCAGCACTGTATCTTTCCGGTGGACAACGATCCGGGAACGCAAGAGATGTGAATATAGAAATGAAAAGAGGAAGGTAAGCATGAAAAGAAGAGCGATGGCCTGTATAATCCAGCTGGGGAAAAAGAGGAAAAAAAAGAGGAAAATTACACTATTGACTATAAGAAGACCCAGCCTCAAACGCCTTCCTTGAATACGGGAACTTCGACCCTCTCCAGAATATCGTTGATAACCCTCTCTTCCGCCAGACCCCGGATCGAGTGCTCCGACTTGAGAATAATTCTTTTACAGAGAACAGGCACCGCCAGCTCCTTGATGTCCTCAGGAACTACATAGCTCCTCCCGCGAATCGCCGCCAGGGCCTGGGAACCGCGGTAGAGGGCAAGAGAGCCGCGCGGAGAGACCCCCAGCATTAAGTGTGTATCATTTCGGCTCTCCTCAACTATATCGAGAAGGTAGGTGCGCACTTCGGGTTTAATAAAAATTTGTATGACCTGCTTCTGGACTTCGAGAAGGGCTTCAAGATCCGTGACCGCTTCGATATCATTAACCGGATGGTCCAACCTGCGCTGGCTTTCCAAAATTTCTTCTTCCGCGCCCCTCCCGGGATAGCCAATCTTGATAGAAATAAAAAAGCGGTCCTTCTGTGCTTCAGGCAACGGAAAGGTCCCCTCGAATTCAACAGGATTCTCAGTAGCAACGAGAAAAAAAGGATCGGGCAGAAGAAGTTTCCTGCCGTCCACGCTGATCTGATTTTCCGCCATGGCTTCGAGAAGAGCGGATTGTGTTCTTGGAGTTGCCCTGTTGATCTCATCCACGAGAAGCAGATTTGTCATAATCGGACCTTCTCGAAACGCGAACTCACCGCTCTTTGGATTATAGACAGACACGCCGAGGACATCCGCCGGAAGGAGATCGGGGGTACACTGAATGCGTTTAAAGCTTCCCCCCAAACTGCCGGCCAGTGCTCTGGCAAGGATCGTTTTTCCCACTCCCGGCACATCCTCAAGAAGAGCATGGCCTCTGCAGAGCAGGGCAACGAGTAGTTTATCTATAACATCGGTTTTACCGTAAAAAACCTTTTCTACGGAGGCTCTTACCTTTCCTGCCCAGCTGTGTACTTTCATCAAAATCAGTTTAGACTCTGCTGCAATTTTTGTCTATCGCTAAGTATTAAGGGCGCGTCATTTTTGTAAACGAAGAAAGTTTTTTAAAATTTCGCTTGCATCGTTGAAATAACCATGTTACTATCCTGTAAACACGCGTTAATTAACACGCGTAAATTAAATACCGGAGGTATGGAAAATGAAAAAAATCATGAGTCTTGTTGTCTTTCTGCTCTTTGCTGCTTCAGCCGTCTTTGCAAGGGGAGGAGGTGCTGCGGGACCGGAAGAAACTCTGACCCTCATCGGCGGTTGGGCGGGACCGGAAATGGAACAGTTCATGCCTGTCCTCAAAGCTTTTGAGGAAAAGGAAAATGTGACTGTAAAGTATCGCATCTACAGGGCGGAAGATCTCTCCTCACTCATGCCTGTGCAGTTCGATGCGGGGCAGGCGCCGGGCGATGTGATTGCCATGTGGGACTGGTGGGTCATAGAAAACCATGATGCCGCAGTCGATCTTACGGACATATGGGCGCCTGAAAAGGATTCCTTCATTGCTCCAGCTGTCGAAGCAGGCGGCAAGGTTGTTACGGTGCCTTTCACCATGGTGGTCAAACCAGGTTTCTGGTACCGGAAATCTTTCTTCACCGAACACGGCCTTAAAGCGCCCGGCACATGGGACGAGTTTGCGGATCTGCTGAGAAAGATCGGCAATATAAGCGGAATCAAGGCCCCGATCGCCACCGGCAACGGCGTCGGCTGGCCAATCAGCGATGTGACGGAACATTTCATTATTGCCGTCGGAGGAGCTGAGCTTCATAAAAACCTGATTGCGAAATCCACAAAGTGGACGGACCCTGATGCCGTGAATGTATTCAACAACTATATAGTTCCCCTGCTCGCAGAAGGCGCATTCAGCGATCCGATTGAATGGACCCAGGCAGTGGAGCTCTGGTGGGGAGGCGATTATGGTCTCTACTTTATGGGCAACTGGATAACCGGAATGGTTAAAGACCCCGACGATCTCGGCGTTTTTTCTCTACCCGGAGTAAAGGCTGTTGTAGGAGGCGCAGATACCTTTTTTATCCCGAAGTACAGCGAGAATGTAGAGCTTGCCAAGAAGCTGCTTGCCTTTATGATCAGCAAAGAAGGTTTGAGCATAAGAGCTGCACAGGGAGGCAAACTGGTTACACGCGGCGATATTCCGATAAGCACCTACCCGCCGGCCGACCAGGCCCTGGTCGAAGTGGTCAACAAGATGGATGAGCTTATCCCCGACATGGACGACACCATCGGCGGCGATTGGCAGAGGCTTTTCTGGGACCAGTTGAAACTTCTCTGGGTGGATCCAGGTTCTGTTGACGATGTGCTGAAGAAGCTGCAGGTAGGCATGTAAAAGTCTACTTTAGTTTTTTGTGAGGATTGGGTTCGTGCCCAAT
>CBDUZM010000154.1:0-7139 GCA_965371685.1 uncultured Spirochaetaceae bacterium
ATGGAGATGACAAATTGCCAAAATAAAGAGCGGAATTTATGATACAGTGCACTAGATACAATCTGGTTGAATATTTTGTTAAGAATGTGCCCATTAAGAAAATAATATGGGGTTCAGATACGCCGTGGATGTCTTTGGGACAACAAATCGGCAGAGTTGTCTTTGCGGATATTACGGAGGAGGAGAAAAAAGCCATATTGGTCGACAACCCGGGAAGAATACTGGGAGAGAGGGATTAAATTATCATGTCCAACGATACCATTTTCGCCTGCCTTATCGTCGATGATGTACCCTTAAATGCAACATATTGGGCCAGAAAACAGCAAACAGCGTTTGGCTACAAGCCCAAAGAGACCGGCGCATGGGGTGAGAACTGGCGTGCTCAGGAGGCTGCGCAGTTCTTTCCGCTGCGTCTGGCTCATGAATTCGCAGACTTCGTGGAGGAGTTCGACATCAGGGGCAAATTCACCTTTCTCCCCTGTCCCGGAGGCTTGGGACGCATCGATCGGAGCGTACGCGGCTATCCTGACGGTGAGCTCCGTGAACTGGTGACTCTCGTGCGTGAACGGCTTATGCCGCGGTTTGACATAACACCGGAGGTTTTGACCCACAGCATGGCTTTTGATCCGGCCACAGAGGGACTACTGCCTCATGTCGAGACGGCATGGCTTACTCATCTCTCTGCAGCAGGGAAGCAGGAAGAACTGTGCTCCTACCTTCGCTTCGGTTGGAATGTTATGGAGAATGTCGGAATCAGAGCCCGCGGCATCACGCTTGGAGGCATGCCTGACTTGTCCAATATTGGCAAGGGTGAATCACTCCTTAGTGGTCATCACCGTGAAGGGCTGGCGGAGGCGCTTATGTACGTTGAAAGAGAGTTTGATCCTGCGGTCTCGACAAGCTTCATGTATACCGGTGCTCCAGCGGTCTCCGAAGCAGGCAGAACGCGGGGAGTGCCGGAGACGATCTATACTGCACCGGACGGTTCCCGGGTATTCGAGCTCCTTTCCAGTATAGGTGACAGGCTGCTCAGCGTGTTTAGCGGCACGGGTGATGTTTCCGCTGAAACAGACAAGCTGGTCTCTCCCGATCTGGAACGGGGAGCGTTCATCGACTGCGTTGAAGCGAGCAAGATTCTAAGCATCACTGTTCACGGACAGACTCTCAATGCCTTGAATACCGGCTTTGGATTTCAGATATTGCGCGAAGCAGTCCGGCGGCTGAAAGAGCGCTATGGCAGACAGCTCATTTGGAATACGGCGTTAGAGCTGTATGAGATTATAGGAAATAAGACGTCGCTGTAAGAACCGAATAGAATTTATTTCTGAATGGCGCATAACCGTAAAAAAGGTGTGCTCAATGAAAAAAGGGTGGTTAAAATCGCAATATATGTGTGCGTAAAAAAAATGGGTGTATACAGATTGGCAAAGTTATGTTTCCCTAAGAAAATATCTATTTCTTGTCTCTGCTCTGCTCATATTGCAGGGAACGGTATTTGCGGCAGGCGCCGAAAAGACGCCCGCTTTGTTTAAAAAGGAGCTCTGAATGATGCAGAAACAAGAATCCCAACATCCCAGGGTGGTAATAATCGGTGCAGGCAGTCTGTTTTTCGGCAGGCAGGCTGTCTGGCAGATGGTGCATTCGCCCTATCTGAACAAAGGCACGCTGGCTTTGGTAGACGCTGACAGTAAACGGCTCAATAAGATGGCAAGGCTTGCAGAGATGGTGATTGAAGATAACGGTGTATCGTTGGCTCTGGAAGCATCCACCGAGCGAAAGGAAATACTGGAAGGGGCTGACTTTGTAGTCTTGAGCTTTGCAGATCAGTCGGCAAAATATCGTGATATTGATTGCAGGATTTCAGAGAAATACGGCATCAGGATGTGTTCGGGAGATACTATTGGACCGGGCGGGATATTCCGAACCATGCGGGAGTTTCCGGTTATTCTAGAGTGTGCCCGGGATATCGAATCGATATGCCCGGACGCCTGGGTAATCAATTATATCAACCCGACGGCGGTGCACGGAATAGGCCTCAGGAGATATGCGCCGAAACTGAAAAGCTTTGCATTATGCGACAGTCAGCACATGCCTCATATAAAACATCGTTATGCCGTGAAAGCAGGGATTGTTGAAAAAGAGGGAGACTGCACAGAGGAGGTTGATAAGGAGTTTGATTTCCGTATAGCCGGAGTGAATCACTTTACCTGGATAATCAAGGCAGAGTACAAAGGCCGAAATGTTATGCCTGATATTGCCGAGTCGATCAGGATGGAAGCGGCTAAAGAGGTAAATGACATTGATGCTGGCAGTAAGGCGAAGTTCAGCAGTACCATCAGTTATGACTTATATAAGGCATTCGGTTATGTCCCGACGTGCATAGGTCATACGAAGGAGTATGTCCGTTTCTGGCAGGGTCTTGGGAAGACGGATGAACCCGTTCCTCCGCTTTCGCTATGGAATGCCGAGGCTCGTTACAACCGGCATGATGAAATGTGGAAACAGGTGGACGATTTTATTTCAGGAAAGATTCCTATATCCGACTACATGACTACATTTGGTCCTGATCATGCAACGGATATTATCGAGAACATGGTTGGTGGGCTCGGAAAACCTTTCTACATAAATACCTTTAATCAGGGAGCGGTCACGAACATGTCCGACGATGCTTTTCTTGAGTTGTGCTGTGACATAGACCTTAAAGGGTCAAGACCTTATCCGGTAGGCGAGATGCCCCGTGGAATTCACGGTATGCAGGAGTTGGTGCTGGACACGCATGAGCTGACGGCCGCGGCTGTGGCAACATGCGATCCTGTTTTACTCCGCAGGGCGATGCTTACCGATCCTTTGGTCAGCTCAATATCTGATGCCGATGCCATAATTCGTGAGCTTCTCGAAGCCGAAAAAGATATTTTACCCGGTTGTTGGTTCGAATAACAGATACAAATAACAGTGAAAGTAAAATATAATAATGATTTCAAAAGAAATGGGAATGAAAATAATTTAAAAAGATGTTCGTCCAACAAACATCGGCTTCCCATATTCGCGGGCAGGTACCTGCTTATTCGATTATTCGAGTAGGGATCAAGCAAACAGGCCCAAGCAGACCGCCGGGGTGTATCGGCCACCTTGAGGCATCGAACTTCTCGTACTTACTATTCAAAAAGTTGATGTCGTCGAATATCTTCCAATTCACCTTACGACGGTCAAGATCACGAATTCGATTAGCCGCCAATGTGGTTACCTCAACTACCAGAAGATTATTGTCCTTTAAAAGGTTGTTAGGAATCATCAACCGGTAAGGGGCTTTTATACAAACACCAAGCTCACTGCAGTTGAGGAAAACCCTGGCGCTCTCAGCTACGACGCCGAGATCAATCGCCCAGGTTGCCGCCGCTTTCTCCGGACGCTTGAACGTCAGTTCGTATTTTATTGTACCTGCAAAGCGTTGAAGATCGGGAATACCAAACTCCGTGATGCTTTTCAGTCTTCCTACTTTCATTGTTTCAGGACGCACTGGACCACCATCAATAAAGCTGAGGGTCCAACTACCACTGAGAACTACACTCTTTTTCTTATTGCTTTTAACAGGCAGTCGGTATGACCAGGGGGCAGCATCCTGCATTTTGTCGGATGTAAGCAGGATCACGGAGTCCTTCGTCCCTACTTGCAGGAGAATTCCTTTTTTATCATCTATCTTCGCCAAACCTATCTGCCCGGTCCATGAATCCATAATAGCGATGGAGCCCGCGTCGACCGCAAGACGCACCCAACCATAAAAGTCCTTCTCTCCGCGGTTGACAACAAAGTAGACCATCCGGCCGTCATCCAGGCGCCGGCGGACACAGCCTAATCCGGTTCCAACCCGGAGCAACTCCGGCTTCACACCTGAACTTCGCAGAGGTGCAGCAACATCCCTTGATGCTTTGAATGCTGACGCATCGGTCAACTGTTTTATCTGCACCTTCAAGACTGCACGACGTTTCTTCAACTCAGAATATCCCGGAACGTCCCAGGCCGGGACATCGGCATGATAAATCACCGGGGTCCCTTTTGCCGCAATATCAGCCAGCGCCTTAACCGTTTCAACAGGAATGTAACGGCAGGAGGGAACGACGACAGCACGGTAGGAAGTACTGCCGGTTTGAAGCAGACCGTGCTTCACGGTCAATGCCTGCAGCTGCCTGTCCGACACGTAATCAAAGAGATATCCCTGATCCCACAAGTCCCGGGCAGTATTTTTCAGAGCAATACCGCCGCTCCAGTAATCTCCGTTAATGTAAAAGGTCACTATACGGGTTCCTTTGTATCCGTCTTTTGACATGAAGATGTCGGCTATAGGCCAATAGAGCAGGATATCGTTGTTCGGCTTTCCTGCCTGAAGGAAAGACTGGCAGCGGGTTATGTATGTGTTCAGTTCCGGCAGGTCGCGCCATATCGGGTTGCGCGGATTGAGCTGAGTCGACGCGTAGAACAGCCATCCCGGCCAGGCGGCGTCTTCCGGTGAATAGGCTGTCCCGTGGAAAAAGATGTGATTAATACCATAAAGAAAAAGATAATCAGTATATCGTTTGACCTTGCCCAGGTCCGATTGGAAGTGTTCGGACAGCCATGTAAAACTCTCGGAAGAACAGAGACGTCGCCCGGCCACATGGGCTGCGGATGATGCGAATTTGTTACTGAGTGGCGAAACGCGATCGCTGAAGATCTCGGTTTCCGGAATATCGGCAAGCGCATAGATATCCAGAAGATTGCCGGGCGAACCATGAGCCTGATTCCTTGTCAGCATACCTTCTGCATGACAAAGCATGTTCCACCGGGCAGCGAAGTTCTCCAGCAGCATTTCTTCTAAGGTGATCCGGTAATCGTAACGCACACGTTTGGCAACACCGGGATCGCCGCTTGCCGCATTTTGGTCCAGCACCTGAAGGTAGTCACGAAGATCATAGCCGCGTCGTTCACGGAAGCGGTCCAACAAGCGCTTGGACCAGTCCGCACCATACTCCCAGGAATCGTGGAACTGGCAACGAATGCTCCCCCTGGGCACGGTCGATGCAATCTTCCTGTTTAGGCGCTCCATATAATGATTGACCGCTTCGGCATCGAATATATCAATGGTTCGCCCACCGCCGCCAGGCCCGGCACGCTTGACCTTTTCCTTACCCACTACAGGGGATATATTGTACAATATTTTATCGTATTTCTTTCGCACACGCAGACCGAACTTCTGGGATGAGTCTCCTTTGACTACATGAGGGCCGCCGCAACGCCAGCCTGATCCCAACGGCAAGTCAACGCCCATGTCCAGACGCTCGGCTTCACGGCACGTGTGCGCCAATAACTCCAACCATTTTTCAGACAGGTAATTCACATTCCGTTTTTCCTGTCCATTAACGCCGTACATGGAGGTGATTTCTACACCGCCGATTCCCGCTGCCTTCATATCCTCAAGTTCGCGGGTTATATTCTTTTCATCAACAGCGGCGCCCAGCCACCACCAGCGGGTCCAGGGTTTGTTCTCCCGTGTGATCTCCGGCCATATAACAGGTTCCTTTGCCTGTGTCGACGATGTCTCCATTTACATACCTCTCATATTAAGTTAATTGAGGTGACTACTATTTTCAAGACAGGAAATGTCCCAGACTTTGTGCTCAAGTAGTAGGTGGATAAATTTATGAAGTTGATTCCACAATACAAGGCTGTGTGAATGGTACGGATGCACTCTTTCTCATTCACGGTACAGTATTTTTTCATGTCCCGCTTTGTTTGTCTCAACTCATGTTGGGAGGTCGGTACTTACCATCTTGCCGATAGATTAGACTCTGTGTATACTTTTATTTCAACAAAAGGAAGGATTACTGGAAAAATTATGAATAATGAAAAATACTCATTGCTGCTTGGTCTGGCTAAAAAAGATATCACCCCGCCAGTGGGTGTATTGCTGGCAGGATATAAGGCAAGGAAGTCCGTCTCTTTAGGACATAAACTTCGTGTCGAAGCCCTTGTATGTAAAGGACGTAAAAGTTGCTGGGTCCTATTAGGTTGCGATCTTATCGGTTTTAGGGGTGATTATGTTAGATCAATCAGAGAAGAAATATCTGAAAAAATAGGAGTTCCCACCGACTCGGTGGCCATATACGGTACTCATACCCATTCCGTGGACTGATGCAGGAAATTGACCGGAAATACCTGACAAACCTAAAAAAAAATCTTATAGAAGCAGCCTGCGAAGGATATGAGAACATGAAGCCGGGTCGTTTTGAAACAGCTATCTCAAAGGCGCCAGATCTTGGATCGAATAGGCGTATCCAGCTTGCCGATGGAAACTGGCAAAATGAGTGGCAGGACCCGGAAGGATTGCATCCGGGATATTTCGATCCGACTGTGCATATTGCTGGAATAAGGAGGCCGAGCGGGAAATTAGAGCTCCTTATTGTGAATTATGGCTGTCACCCGGCAGTATTGGGCCCGGGAAGCCTGACTATCTCTGCTGATTATCCCGGCTACATGAAGGATTTTATTGAAGCAGAAACTGGAATAGAAACGGTGATGTTTCTACTCTCGGGAAGTGGGAATATCAATCCCAGGATATGTCTTATGACCGATGAAAAATTAGCCCAATCAATGGGTTATAAGCTGGCTAAAGTTGTAATAGCGGAACTTCCAAATCTTTTACCTGTTGATGGAAAGGAAGTGAAGTATTTTAAAGCTCCCTGGGAAATCGTCAGGACAAGGGATGCCTACATATCAGAAACAAATCCTGCGAGCAGCAGGGGAGACATTGTCAGGACTGAAATATCTGCCTTCAGAGCGGGCAAGATGCGGATAATTTTTATTCCCGGCGAACATTTTAGTGAATTCAGCGCTTCTTTAAGAGCATTGAATCTAGCCTATCAGACATTGGTCGTGTCTCTAGCAAATGATTACATTGGCTATATACCAACGGACAAAGCTCAACGAGAGGGTGCATATGAACCACTTATGGCGCCGGCAGAAAGACTAGAGGGAGAATTTCTGGAATATTCCCAGAAAGTATTTGAAGAAATAGAGTCATACATTATTTTCCAAATTAAAATAAACTATGAGTCACTACTTGATAATCTGCGTCGAAAAGGAACTCCAAAAAGGGTGCATAATAT
>CBDUZM010000155.1:0-7122 GCA_965371685.1 uncultured Spirochaetaceae bacterium
GACTCTCTCATCCTTGCCATTTCCGGGATTTTTTTAAAAGTATTAAGGATTCGCTTTCTCATAAGCCCGTATATATCCAGCTCTTGAAGAAAAGGCCGCAGCACTGTTGTTTTAAAAAGCAGTATTTTAAACTCGTCCAGCTTACCGCAGTCAATATCTATGTCAGCATATTTGTTGATATCGGTAGGTCCCACCCCGGAGCGAAGATGGATTAGCGTGTATCCCCTTGCCTTTAAAAAGCGTATTACTTCGTTGTTCTGTATCATTTCCCAAAGCGGCCGCAGGTTTTTCGTTTCCTCTCCCAACGTTTTGCTCAGATAATTTATGTATTCAAGATTGAGAGAGGAGGTAAGTGATAAGAGTGTTTGCGAATAATTACTTGTGCTTTCAGTGGCGACGAAAAAACCTTCATCCGACAAATAATCGAGGAATTCACTGTTGTCAAAGCCATAGAGTTCTTCCAGGATAACGGCATTGGCATAACCATCCAGAATGATATAGTAGATGTCCGGAAAATCATCAAAGCTGTCGCTCTCCACTGTGATTGCAGCTCCTTCCGTGCCATTCGCCTGTTTTATTCCGATCTCTTTGAATTTATAGAATCCTATTTGAATCACGGAAAACAGTATCAACGAAGCAGCCATGATATTCAGGGCATTCGTTATAACGTTTAAATGCTCCCTTGTACGCAGCGTAATAAAAACACTTGCAATCAATAGGCAGCCCCACAGGATCAACAAATATCCCTCTGCAAAGGGCAATGAATTAAGGCTGCCAATCTTTTTTATAAGTTCCCAAATATGACCGTAGGAAAAAAATAAAACTAAGAAAGCGGAAACCATGAGAGCTGCCTTTCGGCGGTTTTTAATGAAAAGGATCAGAAGGATGAAAAGAATAAGTGTACATGCCGCTGAGATTCCCAGAGGCAGCAGAGTTTCAGAAAACGGCATTCGGTCTATATTATGTGTAAAAAGAAATAGAACAGGAAATACTGCGAACAACAACGGATGAATTGCATAGGATATTTTCTTGAAATCCATTTTAAACCTGTTTGCTATTCATCAAGTACAGGATCCTTTCGGAATCTGTAATCTTGTCTTGAGCTTGCATGGTAAAATATTTGCTGAACACTTTCTCAAAGCTATCCTTGGAGTAATCGGTGAAAATATCCTCTCTGACTGAGAGCATTCTCTGTATCCGGGGATCCTGTTTGGGAATAAACTCAATAATCAGAGTCCTGCCAACTGAGTGAAGAAACCCGGCAATCTTCTCTAAAGGAAGGTTGTTGCCAATGGCCAGATGATGGAGCAGGGCGAGAGCCATTACCGTATCTACCGGACCTCGTTCTACGAGCGACATTCGTTCATGACCGGCCCAGCCCAGGCGGGGACTCGGATTCATAAAGTCGATTAATAGAGGAAGTATATTCGCCTTACTCCTTTTAAGGCATTCACTGTAGTTAGTTTCAACACTTGATGGATCGCTGTCAAAAGAGATTACTTCGGCGCCGCTTGAAGCTGCCAGATAGCTGAATACACCTGTGTTCGCGCCAAGATCCCAGACAGAGGAAGGTTTCAGCCGGTTCAAATAGGCGGTGACGATCTCCTTTTTATGCCTGAAAGCTTTTTCAGTATAACTGTTTCCCTGGTAATATCCTGTCCAGTCCGAGACGCCGGGATTTACTTTTAACTTTCTTACTGCAGACTCCAGGCTTTCGATAATTCCCGACAGGCTGGATTGATTCAGCTTTTGATTTTTCATCCGTTCCGGTACCACCCTGTCTGAAAAGTAATTCTGGCTCTTCGCATGAAGATGAATATGAGTAAGTAGCGAAAATTTCAAGTAGGTTCGCCGGGGAAGAAGCTTGCCGGTGTAATCCAGAGGGATCCCATCGAGGTGGAATTTGAGTAACGAATTCAGCCGGACATCCCTGTAGCTCATCAATGCCAACGGTCCCAGGAAGTGCCGGCAGAACTGCCCGTAGGCGACCCATGGACGGCCTTCCCGGTGTTGTTCGAAGGAGAGCGTATCGATGAGTATCGGTCGACAGTTTGCAAACTGCATGTTGTAGGCACTGCAGTCTTTCAAGGACATCCCGAACTCCAGTGCTATCTTCTGGATCTTGAGTGTGCAGAGAGCAGCGTCCTTTAACTGGTTGAAGCACCATTCGTAGGGGTACGAAATAAATGATATCCGATCAGGTTTAATAACCTTGTATGCCTGTAATGGCGCCGGGGCTTCGATCTGTGCCTCTGCATGAGGGACTAATAATCCCTTCTCTAAAAGAGCTGTGTAAAGACCTGAGTTCATTAAATGATCGTAATTAGTCTTATAGGTCAAATTGATTTGGCGGAAGATCGTGGCACCCTGAGTAAATATGAATCCGCTGGGGTCCCGGAATGAGGCGGGATGCTTTACACTATTCTTCAAAGCTATCCTTCCTGCGAAACAGCTTTCCGATAAGTGAGACGATCCTTTTCCAGAACAGCCTGACTATAAACAAACCGCCGATAAATCCGGCCAGTAATAATTGGAAGACAAAACTCCCGGTACCCGGGTCAAGGTATGCGTAAGTCTTTTGAGTAACCACAATTAGGAATAATGCAACGAACAGGACAGGTTTCAAAAGGATCTCCCGGAAATATATCTCCTTCAGCATAATACAAAATGAGATAAGTAGAAAGATATCTAAATCGGTATAGGCTCATCAGTGTGCAGCATTGTTCCAAAGGGGTGTTGGTGCATTGACGAAAAACGGAAAAACCAATGCAAAACGTGATTTTTTCGCATTTAATACAATGGAGGTATATATGTTTTCGTACAAACTGATGCAAAGGACTCTCGAAGCGGTAGCAGAGCAGCATGGGCAGATAGTCGATTACAGGAAGCTGGGCAGAAGACTCCGGATTTCGGAACAGGCAGCAAAACGGAGGGTCAAGATTCTTGAAAAAGAAGGGATTATCCGCCTGCTTCAACCCTTGCGGCGGATAGATGGGAAAAGAATAATTAGAAGAGCAAAGCTCTATATCCGAATCCCTCAAAGGTTGAAATCGTTGATCCCGGGAACAGCAGAGAAACATCAGGATGCTAAAGGGTTGGTGATCGAGAAGATAATAGAGCGGGAGAGTATTCGATATCCGTTCAGTCGTTTCTACCACTATTCGAAATACTCCGGTCTTTCCGTAAATCTTGTAGTGGAAAGAGGAGATTACTGCTTCGGAATTCTTTTCAACCTGTCCGATTCTTTTCGCATGTGCAATGATAGACCTCTTCGATAGGATTAGTGCTCCATTCATATTACCAGGCTTTTTTCGCAAGTAGATACATTTTCGCAGTTCCTCTGGCAGTCTTTCTCGCTGCCTACGAAGATTGGACTGAAGAGAACAGCAGCAACTACGACCTGCAATTCCTTATGCGCTGGGTCAACATTGCTCAATGCGTTTATTAACTGCCCATGATCTTGAGGCAGTGAGCCTTGACATCCTCATCCAGGAAAGAGGCTTGAAGGGAATCTCTGTTTATCCGCCTGAAATCCTGTATCGTGAAACTGTACATTTTCGCACATATTTCATACTCATGGACCAGGTCAATGTCCATGAGATGGGGGTCGTCGCTGTTTATCGAAACCCGCAGCCCCGAGTGGTAGAGATGGGGCAGGGGATGGTCTTTCAGAAAAGGAACGGAACGGGTGAGCCAGTTTGATGTGGGACAAATTTCCATCATGATCTCTTCCCTGCGTACCCGATCCATGACTCTCTCATCGCTACGGATTTTTATGCCATGTCCGATTCGATCGGGCTTGTAGAAATCAAGGCTTTTTTCAACCCATTCGGCACTGGTATTTTCGCCTGTGTGGATGGTAATGCCCAGGCCGGCTTTTCGCGCCCGATCGATTAGTGGGACATAATCCCGGGGATCTATGCCTTCTTCGCCGTCAGCCAGGTCGAAGCCGCATATTCGGTCGGAGTTTCTGTACCTGCTTTGACGATAGCGCAGGATATCGTTCGTGGCTTCTATATTCTTTTCTATATCGAGATTGCGGGGAAGGATCGCTATTAAGCCCACCTGAACAGGATAACTCTCCATACCTTCAGTTATTCCGTCGAGCACGGCTTCCATAATTTCATCGTTTCCGAGTGATTTACCTTCGGCAATGAAGGGAGGAGCAAATCTGAGCTCCAAAAGGCGGACGCCGTCCCGGTAAGCGTCCTCCACATTTTCAACGGTTATCCGCCGTATCGATTCATGGGAGCAGAGCACTTTCTGAGTCGTCATGAAAACCTCTAAAACGGCTGAAAGGTCTTCCATGGGAGTGACGATCCTGGTTTTTTCCCGCAGCTCCTCCCTGCCGCATGCGCCGAGGTCGATGGCATGTTCGCGGGCGATGTCCGCGATAGTATCCAACCGAACACTGCCTTCCAAATGGCGATGAAGCTCCACCTTGGGTAAACACTTAAGAGTTTTTCTGTCCAACATAATTTCACAGTATATCACACCTTCGTTTTCGTTGCCTTCGTTGGAGCATTTGAAATACTGGTGAATCTAAGATATACTTAGGTGCAATGCAGAAAATAATCGTTTATACGGAAAGCCTGCCCCCCAGGGTGATCGCCGATGCTGTTACCGGCCAGGAGCTTAAAATGGTGAGCAGCAAGCGTGAGCTTGTATCGTCCCTGGTAGAGGAGAAAGGTCTTTATGCGTCGCTTATCCAGCGGGATAAGCTCGATCAGCAATATCGCTTATTTCTCCGCTCTTTAAGAGAAAATTTCCCCTTGCTGCATATTGGTGTCATCGCGCCGGCCGATCGGGCGGATCATCTTTTAGGCTTTCATCATCTGGACAGCAGCCGCGGGGAGGATTCCCTGAAGGACGAAATTCGAAAATTCATCAACAGCAGCATGACTACAAACCGAAGGGAGAGTCATCGCTTTGACTGGCCGCTGAAGGGATCCTTGAGTTTTGACAAAGAGAACTGGCAGGAATTCCGATTAAGATCGATAAGCTCCGGCGGCGCCTTTCTAGAGTGCAGCAGCTCTTTTCCCGCGCCCGGAACGCGTGGATTTTTGAAAATAGTTTTTAGTAATTTTTCCTTGCTTACCCGGTGCGAGGTTTTGGATGTAAGGCATGCTTCCAGTAATCTTCCCCTCGGGTTTGGCGTCCTCTTCCTTAATCTTCAGCAGAATGCCGTGGAAAAAATCGATCATATAATCGGCGACGCTCTTATACACATTCTACTGGAACCCGATATTGAGCCTCAAATTCCGTCGCTGGATGAGGATGAAGTCATGACAGGCGGATTTGGCTTACTCTAGCTTCTGAAAGCTGCTGCCCGGATTTTTCGCTCTTATTTTCTTAAGTTGAAGACACCATCCCAGGATTGAGGGGGTGGATTGAGAATATTATCGCTGCAGCGTTTAATATAAATGCTGCTGGGCCCGTCTTGAGGCAGCAGTTTCATCACTCCCTTGAAATTCTCCAGAGCCTTATTCCAGTTTTTCTCCTCAAATAACTTCAAGCCTCTATGGAACATCTTAACTGCTTCTTTAGTGGCGGCATCGGTATGGTTTTCCTCATCGAAAAGCTCGTATAACCTTACAGGTTCCCGTATGCCGGCGACCCGTACCTGGTCCAGACGGCGTACTGTAAAACCGTCGCCTGCTTCTTTGTATGTGTTTTCGCTGATAAGAATCCAGGTGCCGTACTGCTTGTTAACCCCTTCTAGGCGGGAGGCGAGATTCACTGAGTTGCCCATTACCGTATAGTCCATCTTCTGAGATGTACCCATATTCCCCACGATCATTTCTCCGGTATTGGCGCCAATCCTTGTCAGGAGAGGCGCAGGACTGAGCTTCTCTTTGAAAAAGTGCTCGTTCAGGCGGTGCTCCATGTTTTTCATCCGAACTGCGGCAAGGCAGGCCCGGCGGGCATGGTCTTTGAAATCAACAGGGGCGCCGAAAAAAGAGATGATGGCATCACCCTCGTACTTGTCAATAGTACCTTTGAGATCCAGAATGATATTACTCATTTCTGTCAGGTAAGCATTGAGAAGCTTTACGAGGTCCGTAGGATCCAGATGTTCGGAAATGCCGGAGAAGCCTCTTATGTCGGTAAAGAGCGCAGTCAGGTGTTTCTTTTCGCCTCCCAGGTTGAGTTTCTCCGGGTCAAGGATGAGCTGGTTGATTACGTCGGTCGAGAGGTAATGGGAAAAGGCGTCCTTAAGGAAGCTCTTCTCCTGCTCGGATTTAAGAAATTTTACGAGAGAGATCGCTAGAAAAGTAAAGAAGACGGAGAAGGCGGGAGTCAGCAAATTGATATAGAGACCTGAAGTTAGGAACAGGATGGAGATCCCGGCGACGAGTAAGACCAGTGCACCGACACCGATTAGAATGGATGGGAGAGGTGTAAGGTTTCGGATTATGAAGGTGACCAGGAGGGAAAGAACGACGGCAACAATAATCGAGTAGTAAAGGGGTACCTCACTCAGGAAGAGACCTGTAAGGATTGTGTTTATAAGAGCCGCGTGTGTCCCTACATTCATATATTCTTCCTGGATAGGCGTCACCCCGATATCCGTTGTTGAGGTACCTATCAGACCGATAATGCAGAAAGCGCCGGTTAGTTCCTGCTTCAAGATTTCCCTCGTTTCGATAAGGCTGTCGTAGATTTCCCGTGTGGCGGAAAAATCCTCCGGTATTCTTTCTCTTAAGGCGCGGTAGCCTTCTTTATCTGCATCGCCGATATCGTCGGAAGAGAGAACACGATCGATATCAGAGAGGATGTTCGATTCGGCATCTCCGTGTAAAAACCGTTGAAGCTCGACAAGAAAGTAAGCCCGTGCTTCCCTGTAATCAACAATAGCATTGGAGCTGCCGCTTTCCAGCATGTCTATCTTGATATCTTCAGCATAGAGGTAGGGCTGGAGAAGACCAGCTTCCCCCCGGTGGTAGCTCAGATAACCCAGATCTTTCATGATCTTAAGGTTGTGGACCAGCCTGTTTTCCAGCTCCTTGTGCCGCACAAGATTCCAGTATGATAGGTGGCGAAAACTGTCAGAAAAAGTGTTATTCGGCCAATGGATGAGAAACTGTTTTTCCACTGTAAGGGGAATTGTGATGTCTTTTG
>CBDUZM010000156.1:0-7097 GCA_965371685.1 uncultured Spirochaetaceae bacterium
AGCAGGAAGATACCGATCGCCCTTCTGCGTTCGGGGTCCTTTGGCCTGGCCTGCCTGTATGCATCCAAAACGATCCACAGCCAGAGAACGACGGTGCATCCAACTATCAGCGCAAGAAAAAAGGGCTGGCGCTGAAAAGCCTTGACAAGTTTGTCCACAGCCGTGAGCTCTCGGCGAGCCAGCAGATGAATTCGCCATATCAATAGAGCGACAATCGTTGCAAGAGAGCCTGTCATCAACAGCCCGCGCCGAATTTTCCCGGTAAATAACTGGCCGAGGCCTGGCACGACAAAGGATAGGACTGCTGCCAGAGGGGCAGATACCAGTCTTGCGGGGGTTTCCTTCTTACCAATCTGCGAAGTATTCACTGTTCCCCTCCTGTCTTGGGCCCTACGCTCACTCTCTCGGCTTCTTCACCGTAGATTTCTTTGAACTCAACATCGGTCATAGAGCGTATGTCGGCCCGGGTTCCCTGGTAGACAATTTGCCCTTCCCTCAGACCGATTACCCGTGTAGCGTAACGCTGAACCAGGTCGAGATAGTGCAGGCTGCATAAGACTGTTATCTTATCTTCCTTGTTTAAATCCTCCAGGTAGCCCAGAATTGTGTGGGCCAACACCGGGTCCAGACTGGCCACCGGCTCGTCGGCCAGGATCATCCTGGGTTCCTGCATCAGGGCCCTGGCGATCCCAACCCTCTGCTGCTGACCTCCGCTCAACTCATCGGCTCTTTTCCGCGCCTGCTCGGCGATTTCCACCTTCTCGAGCGCCCTGGAAGCCATTTCCCTGTCCTTTGCCGGGAAGCGGTGCATCAGGCTCATGCCCGGATTGACATACCCAAGCCGGCCTGCAAGGACATTGATAAAGACGGAAGAACGTTTTACCAGATTGAATTGCTGAAATATCATGCCGATCTTACGACGAATCCTTCGGAGCTCCCCCGGTTCCGCTTTCGTAATATTCACACCGTCCCAGGCAATCTCCCCCTCCGTCGGTTCGATCAGCCGGTTTATACAACGTAAAAGAGTAGACTTGCCCGACCCGCTGAGGCCGATAATAACAAGAAACTCTCCCTCTTCCACTTGAAAGCTCACATCTCTCAAAGCAACGGTGCCGTCACCATAGACTTTTGTCAGATTCTTAATCTCGAGCATCCTTCCCCCTACAAAAAAGAGGAGGGCACGTGACCCTCCTCTCTACTTTTCTTAACCTTGCTGATATATGTAATGACTTTTTTCCATTCCCTTTACCGGGCGGCTACTTCATGTAATCCTCGGCCTTGACACCGGCGGCCTGAAGCACCTGGCGGAAAGGATCGTAGAAGGTATCGTCGTGCTCCTCCAGTGCTTCCCACTGGTAGGCTTCATTCAACGCCGCTTTTCCTTCCTCAGTAGCTGCTATCTCGAGAAGCGCTTTTACGATCCGGTCTTTCAGCTCCTGGGGAATTGTTGGATGAAACTGAACACCGTCGTTGGGAATGTCAACCGACTGCTCAAGCACGATAACCTTTTCCATGACATCGGCATGGTCCCCTTCGAGCCTGGTCCGCGCATCCACGTAAGTGGCGCCTGCGTCCACGTCGCCGTTATAGACAGCGGCTACAACTGCGTCGTGGCTTCCCGCGTCCACTATCTCTTTAAGATCGGTTTCAGGGTTAATACCTGCCGCCTTCATTGTTATACTGGGTATAATCCAGCCGCTGGTGGAAAGCGGATCGGGCCGGGCAAAGGTCTTACCTTCAAGGTCGCTTATCTTCTTGATGCCTGTGGCCGCTCCGGCTATGACCTGGCCGTTGTAGAAAGCGCTCCCAAAACGTGACGAAACGAGAGCCGCTTCACATACCCCCATGTCTGCGGCGGTAATGTAGGCAAAGGTTGCCAGGGACGTCATGTGGGCTTCGGGCGGCTTGCTTCTCAAGGCTTCGATAACACCCGCGTATTCGGTGGCTACATTAGTCTTGAAGAAAAGACCCGTCTTGTCGTGCAGAAGATCCGCCACTTTTTGAGCTCCTGCAGACACCCTCTGCATTTCACCTGACGGGACAAAGGACCAGATCAGGGGATTCTCTTCGGCGCCAAGAGGCTCTTTTGTTCCAAACGCAAATACAGATGTTGCTACAAGGAACATAACGAATAAAACAATCGTAAATCTTTTAATCATATCAATCCTCCTGTAAATGATTGATTTACTCTAAATCGTAAGGAGGAACTAGTCAAGACTTGATGTGAGAATATTCTTATTAAACCAGCGAACGGTGATTGTCTTTCAGCCTTTTACGGATATACTCACCGTCCAGCTTGAGATAACGAATTATCTCTTTCACCTGGCGGGAAGTCACCAGGTTCTGCTCGGCGTAAAGATAAATGAGCGCTTTTTCGGCAATGCAAGGAACTTTCAAGGCACGCATGAGAAGCTCCCGATCGCCGCTCTCCCTGTACTTTTCCGCCATGTGCCGGTACAGCCGGGAATCTTCCATCCGTACGGCGAGACTTTTCAGCTCCGACCTTAAAGGTTCCACATCGCCGCGGGCGGCTTTCTCGCCAATGGGTTTCAGGATGAGGTAGCTGTACTCCTTCCCGGGCAGGAAATGATGCCGGTCGCAGCGGGTACAGTAGTTCGGTTCGCGGGGGTCCTGTTTCTCCCTGTCTCCGCCTATGATGATCAGAGGATCGAAGTAGAGAGCCGGACATTCTTTGCCGTCTAAAAGATAATAGCGGTACGTGTAAAAGGAATCCTCTATGCAGCCGGAGTGCTCGCAGTATGCGGTAAGAGGAAAAACGTCGGTGGCCGTTTCCAGGAGAAGCCTGGCCGTGGAGTTGAAAATTTCCTTTCTAAAATTGAGAATCAGTGTGGGATAGATGAATATAAGGCCGCGACTCTGTGACTCATTCTTAATTACGTAAGCCAGTCTCTCTTCGTAAAACACCGCCTCGTCTATGATCCATGTCCCGATTTCCGGGCGTTCCCCGAACAGAGTCTCCAGCTGAAAGGAATCGTCAATCTCGGCAATATTATCACCGCATCTTTCATACCCTCCCCTGAAGGGCAGCGCGTCGTCCGGGTAATCGGGAAAGCGTTCCCTGTCGAGGGAAGTGCGAATGAAAAAGACCTTCCTCCGATCCGCCCCGGCGGTTTGCGTAAGCCGGGCCACTTCCTGCGATTTACTCTGCGCTACCCGGGAATCCCGCCACACACGGGTGGAGTATTCCGTTTTTCCGGATCCCATTGGGCCGATAACCAGGATCCGCCGGGAAGACCGGGTAAAATCGAAGTGGTTGAAAGACTGATGAACCCGGAGCTCAGGAAAACCAAGGCTCTTGAGAAATCCTCCGAGATCTGCATTGCTGAAATGTTCAGGCATAGAACTCATCCTGAGAGGAAGCGGCCGGAAAGAAGCTCCCGAAGCGGATCGCTGTCCCTGGCGGAAAATCCAACGTGAGAATGACGCCGCCATGCCTCGGCGCAGCGATACGTCCCCGACATTTTCCCCACCTCCTCCGAGATATCTCTCATGGCGCCAAGATACGAGCCCATACCCTGAGTCTTGTCCAGCCACCCTTTCTGACTCTTATGGCAGGAAAGCGCCTTCGCTTTCAAGTCCATCACATCCGTAATGTCGACATAGGACTCCGGAACAATTTTCTTCCTCATGCCGTCTGTGAGTATATGAGGCATGGCGTGGTAGATCATGATATCCTCATCAACGACAGGCTCTTCCGGTATGGACCAATAGTTTATCATAGGCCGGCAAAAAGCGGCGGTGACGGCGATCCTCGCCGTATTCATATGGTCTTCCATATAGTCTTCGAGGGAGGGAACGAGCATTATGTCCGGTTTTACACTGCGTACGACGGCAGTCAATTTCCGGATCAGCTCCTGGGTGTAAAAGACTTCCAGGTCGTTGCAGAAACTCTCGTGATACAGGGCGCCCAGAGTTTCCGCAGCAGCGATCGATTCCTCCCGCCTGACACTCACTATTTTATCAACGGGAAGCTCCGCCGTTCCACAGCTTCCGTTGGCGACCGTCAGGTAGTGGAGCTCACAACCCTCCTCTCCTAAAAGGATGAGGGTGCCTGCCATCATAAACTCTATGTCATCGGGATGACATCCCACTGCAAGGACAATCATTTTCAGTGCATCTCCGACTGGCAGGTTCCAATACCGGGCCGGTAGAAACTGAAGCTCACGTTCGGATGATCCGCCAGCAGTGACATGGGCACGGAAGAATCCGGTATTTTTTTGGAAATCATAAAAGTCGTCAAACGCAGGCCAAAAGGATTGTCGTGAGCGCCTGCGTGCCATATGGAAACCTTTTCCGATTTCCAGGTTTCCACCGGGCCGACGGTGATAGCCTGAGAAGGCACGTTGGATACCACCCCGCCTCCCGATGTCCTGGCGTTCTGTATAATGGTCATTGGATGGAGATCCACAATCCGGGTCCCCAGCCCACGGTACTCTTCCGGGGAGGGCGGGTTGTCTTTATACTTTCCCTCTCTTTTAAGAGGATCGTTGAAAGCCCAATGCTTGACCTCTCCCTGACCCCCCTGCATGAGCAGGCATCGAGCCCTGTCATACCAGCGGCAGTATTCCTCGATATTGTCGGCCCGGAGGAAGTGCAGGTTTTCGTCGGGCATACGGAGTTTCGGATCTATCCGGTTAAAGCAGAGATCGAGGTCCGCTTTTGCAAAGCTCAGAGCATGGTCAACGGGAATTTCCTTTCCGTCCAGGTACCACTCATCCATACCCCAAAAATGCCCGTTCCTTACATCGATTTCCAGTTCATTGATGATCTGAGCTACCAGGGGGAGCTGTTCCGTAGGACCTATAGGCCCGCATATGCCTGCAGGCAGGCTGTCCGCAGCCTGCTGCCAGCAGGAAACGTACTCAAGCGCTTCCGCGGTATAGAAGGACTCCAGGGTATCGTAAAACGTAACTCTGAAACCCGGTCTGGACAGATGCAGCAAATCGTCGGCGCTCAAACCAGCGGCATCATTTAGTATTTCGCTGTCCAGAGTGGTGTAATCCCACCAATCCGGCGCCACCATACTCTTCCTTCTCATATACTTTCCTCCTTCAGCCAATTTTAATACAGGATTTGCCCGGCTGCAAGCTTCTCCAATTCCCCGTCATAGTTATCGATAACCTTTTCCCAGGCAAAACGCGCCATTGAAGCGGACAGCTCCTTTCTGACGTGCTTTTGCTTCTCCATATCAGATTCCCCTTTTCCGGATAACAGCCGGCAGAGTTTATCTACAAGCTCCTCCCGGTTACGGTAGAGGCAGGCGTCGTGGTGTTCCCGTGGAATTAATTCAGGATATGACAGCCGGTGAGGAAGCAGGGGATGGCAGCCGTACCGAATCGCCTCGACAGCGGCAATACCGAAATTCTCCTGAATCGCAGTGCTGATAACGACATGACCTTTCCGCAGCCAATCAAAATACTCCTCCCTGGACTCAACAAAACCGTAGCGGACAATCCAGTCGCCAAACCTTACACGGGCAGCCTCAAAAGGTTTGGGAACAACCTGGAAATTTTCACCCAGCAGTGCCAGCCGGAATTCCATGCCCCGCTCCTTCACCTCATCCAGAGCATTAAAAAAGGAGTCCGGGTCTTTGTCAAATTCCCAGCGATGATTCCAGATAATCAAAGGGGGCTGCCCGTCTTCTCCTGCCGGTTCTTCATATCCCGCATGAAAGGAGCATCCCGGATATAGCACATCAGATTTTCTTTCAATCACTTCAACTGCCCAGGATGGCCTGTATTCAGGCATCTTTCTGATAAAAGACGGCAGAGATTGAAAAAACGTGTCGCTGTGGGTGTATGAGTTGAACAAGACCCGTTCGGCTGACAGAGCAGTGGTAATATCGGTAAACCCAAATTGGTAATCCATACTCTCCCCGTCGGGGATAGGATACGAGAGCTGGTTCTCGTGAAAATAGACAAGTGCCGGAGGACATTTCGATCCCCATAGAGATTTCAGGTCCGAAAGACTGATCAGATCGGTAACGATTAGTCCGTCGTAACGGGAGGGATCGGGTATTTTTTTTACGAAGTGGAGCGCAGCGCCGCGCATCCTCCACTTCCAGAATCTGGCCGGCAGGGTTTCCAGGTCGAACCGGTGTCTGGAATGAGCCACGAGCCCGTCGGCAAAATCTTTATGAGAACCGCCGTAAAAGGATTCAAGAAAGAGAAATTTCAAGCTTCGACCCTTTTAATGATCAGCAGCAGCAGAGCGCAGCTCACCCAGATCGGAATCGAAAAGATACGAAAAGCGGTTTGCAGGCCGAGGCTGTCCGCAAATGCTCCGAACAGGAGAGGGCTGAGGGCATTGGCAATAGTCATAATGCCCATCAGCATACCGAATGCCTGCCCCTTCTTTCCGCTCAGGCTCAGGAAGGAGAGGATCATATTCTGAGCCGGAAGAGAAGCCGACGCTCCCGCTCCCAATACAATGAGGACTATGGGAAGCATCCATACCGCCGTGACATATGTAGCCAGGATCATGAAAATCCCTGACAGCACTGAGGCATAGATCAGGACCGGCACCGGCCCCCACCGATCGGCCAGCCTTCCTGAAAAGGTGCTTACCAGAATACCTCCAATAAAGAGAAATCCGGACATGTAGCTGGCGCTGGACGATCTTAAACCCACACCGTTAACAAGGAAAGTCGGCATGAAATTCCAAACCGCCGTCAGGCAAAGAATTCTCAGGATGATGCTGGCAAAGAACACGAGGATAATTGCCACCGGGGTTGAATCGCTGTTCTTTTGATTGGGTGTATGTGAATCGTGAAATACTCTTGTGTCAATTATCTTTCTGCTCGACACAAAGAGAGCGCCTACGATAAACCCGGGAATACTGGTAATCGCGACAACAGTCTTCCACCCAACTTTGCCGAGAAGTGCACCGTGAAAAATGAAGAGACACAACACCCCCACGGCGCCGAACATCTCGAACCACGCAAACGCCTGGCCGCGGTTTTTATGAGCGCCGTCGTCGATTACGGCATAAGCGACAGGATGGTAGGTGCTTACCCCGATGCCTGTAATGAGAAGGAAAACTAGAAACAGGAAAAAACCGGGCATGAATCCGGCTGT
>CBDUZM010000157.1:0-7095 GCA_965371685.1 uncultured Spirochaetaceae bacterium
TGATTTTAGCTGATAATGAGAGTAGTGCTTAAGATACTTAAAACCAAAAACCGAGTCCATAGATTTCAGCGGGACGTCCCACACTCTAAACTCGGTTCAGGGGCAATTATCTCCCGGTGGCCGAACCAGCATCATGTCGAACTGACTCTCAGCCGGAAAAATTGCGTATGAAGATAGCATCCTGCTGATAGTGTCTGAGTTTACTTATCCCTACTACTTTGTTGTTTATATATAGTCAATATACTGTCTGTGGAACATACTCTGATTTTATTCCCACTCCATGGGAAACGTCTATTAACTTCTGGATATAGTCATCGATGTTTTTAATTGATTTTAAGTCTATTCCAACTGATAGAATTTATCAGATAAATACTGATTAATCCGTAAATATTTCCTATCTCCGTTTATAGTTTTCCGAGGCTCAAGTCCCCGAATATCTTATAGCTGCGCCCGTCCTTAGCCACTTCCAAATGCCTTCCTGGAAACACTTCAGGTAGTTTCTGGTTCAGCAGATCGGCCACCTCGTCCTCGATACGCTTCCGTACATCCCCCGGAACCCGGGCCAGAGTGGAAAGCCTTACATCCAGAATGTAGCCCGGACCGTACCTCGAGCCGAAGCCCAATGTGAAACTCGCTCCCACATTGAAGAGACCATCCTGCTCTTTATTGGAGGTAGCGTACCTTTTGGAACGTCGCGGGTGGAGGGGAAAGAGATTCCCGTACTTGTCTTCCAGAAGGTCATCTATGGAATCGAAGAGCCTCTTTAATTTTTCCTCCCAAATTTTCAGGCTTTTATGTTTAGGCATTCTTGAAGCAGGCCCTCTTTAAATTGCATGCTCCGCCCTCCTATTCCTGATCATTTTTTATGTATCTGGCAACCCGGTCCAGCCTTCGAAGAACGATAGGATATAGTGCTTCAGGAAAACTTGATTTGTCCATAATGCTTTTAACCTGATCCTTGATCTCCGAGACCATCGCGTCCAGGTTTTCATGGGAATTTGGGTCAATACTATGCAGCAGATTAATAAAGCTCTGGATTCCATGTATCTCACTCTGTAAAACAGCGAGATTCTCGAGCAGAACATAATTGGTAATCTCGCCGCTTGCCTTACGCTTTTTATATTCAACTATCAGAAGATCAACATCCTCTGCCAGATCCGCCAGTTCAAGCTCAAGAATACTAAGGTACTTCTGCTTCTCCGCCATGACTATTCTTCCCCGCCCATCATTGCCTTCCGGATTTCGTGGAACCCTGCCGCAAGAGCTTCCGCCATGTCGGCGGAAATTTTACTCTGGACATCCCACACCGCTTTTTCAATCGAACCTCCCTGACCGTTGTTGTTCTTTTTTTTGCTCCGTTCCACCGTAGTCTGGTACATCATCTTGCCGTCTTCAACACGAATAATTCGGGTAGTGGCCCTCGCTTCTGAAATAAAAATGTTATATTTCTTCCCGTTCATCTCCACCTGCCTTACACTATAGGTATCGTTGAAAACCACTACCAGATATGAAACATCTCCTTCCAGGCCCAATTTGCCTATAGTATCCCTCTCTCCCTCGTAGACTTTCATAAAATCATCGGGGGAAAGCACACCGTTGTAGAGAGAAAAATCGAACTCCAGTTCCTTCAGGCGGTTAAAAACAGGATCAAGAATGTAAGGATCCTCCCCCACTCCCAGGCTCGATCTTTCCATAACCATTATCGTGGCTTTCCGTTCAGGCGGTCTGTACACGAAATCGCGTTCTACGCTCTCGAAGCGGTAGACCTTATTTTTTACCCTGAAAACCAGGGAAGCCCGGATTATATTCTCCTCCTGGCTGTTATCCATACGGGCAATGGTGCAGTTGGCCATTCCAAACTCATCTGTATTTACCGTACCGGTCAGTATTCCGGAACCACTCACAAACTCGAAACTGACGGGAACATTGGCAACGAGTGTCCTGCCGGTCTCTCCCCGGTAGGTAATCCTCACAGCCGGCTGCAGGCTGAGATCGAGGGTCTGACCGGTTATCTGCATTGTTTGGTCATCAAGCCATGGGGTATCCGCTTCGATGGCTATGGCGGATTCCAGCTTTATCAACTCGGTTTCCGCCATGTTAGCGAGCTCTTTTACCCTGGATGACGGACGGCCTATCCCGTCGTATTCCGCCAGTACCGAGACAAGCAGCTTTATCCCTTCTGAAATCTTCCCCTGGAAGATATTCTCCTGTGCATTTTCAAGGAAATCCTCCATCTTTTTTATGGCTTCATCATCCTCAGCAGCCTGACTGGCGGTTTCCTCCTTCGGCTTCTCGTCTTTCTGCGGCTGTTCCTTCACCTCATCCACAACTTGATCCGTACTAACGCAGCTGAATAAAAGCGTGCAGAGAATAATTGTTGATATCGTGCCGGCTTTTTTCACCCGGAACCTCCTCTTCCAGAGCATACACCGCCATCTTGATTTCCATGGCAGCTTGTGTATACACTTCTACTTGAGCCGATTATATCAGTAATAAGAACATAAATGCAATAATATCTTTTACTGTACCTGCAGGAGGTTATAAAATGGGTCCCGTCTGGCAAGGAAGACTGAACGAAAAAACGGGAGACCGGATCCTTCGGTACTGTGCCGGAAGAGACGTAAAACCTCTTCCCATGGCCGATGCCGTTCTTATTCCCTACGACATCCGGAACACGGAAGCGCACACTATAATGCTGTTCCGTCAGGAAATTCTGGAGCAAAAAGAAATCCGGAAGATCCTGCTTGCTCTCGAAAAGCTGAAAAATTTATTCGAAAAGGGCCGTTTCCAACTTGACCCACAAAAAGAAGATGTGCATATGAATGTGGAGTCTTTCCTTCTTGAGGAATGCGGCCCCTCTACAGGCATGAAGATACATTCAGGCCGGAGCCGCAACGATCAGGCTGCCTGCGACATCCGGATGTTCCTTCGAGACAAGATACTGTATACGGCAAGCGGTCTTGTGCAGATGGTATCGGCTCTTATCGATCTGGCACCCCAACACAGGGAAACGGTAATGCCCGGTTTTTCTCATGCCCGACATGCAACAATATCGACTTTCGCCCATCTCCTTGTGTCTTACGCACAGACACTGGTGAGGGATTTGGAACGTTTTCAGTTCAGCTATAAAATCATCAACCGTAATCCTCTCGGGGCGGCAGCAGGATTCGGCACTTCGTGGCCTCTGGACAGGGAGCTGACTACAGAGCTGCTCGGTTTCGATCGTGTTCAGGACAACAGTATTGACTGTGTCGGCTCGAGATGGGAGGCGGAAGCCCAGCTGGCGGAATCGTTCTGCTTTATGATGAATCACCTGAGCGTACTCTGCCAGGATTTCATCTTCCTCTCTACCACCGAAGCGGGTATGATCAAACTTCCCGACAGTCATGTTACGGGAAGCTCCATCATGCCTCAGAAGCGTAATCCCGATGTATTGGAAGTAACGAGGGCAAAAGCAGGCCTGGCCCATAGCACTCTGGCGGCTCTTCTCGGTATCGGCAAGGCAAATATATCAGGATACAATCGGGATTTTCAGTACGGCAAGTACCTCATCATGGACCTTGTTGCCGAATGTGAAGATTCTCCCCGGATTCTCGCCGAAATGCTTCCACAACTGACTGTAAACAAGGAGGTTATGGCCGATTTTGCACAAAAAGATTTTCTAAATGCAGTGGACTATGCCGACCACCTTTCAATGAAAAACGGAATACCTTTCAGACAGGCATACAAAATAGTTGCCAGGGCAGTAAAGCTGTCGGAGGATGAGGAAAAAATAACGCACAACAGTATCAATCAGGCTCTTCAAGAGGCAGGTATCGGCAAAAGCCTGGATGCGGCTGACTGCGACGCTTTAAACGATCCGGGGGGCATTGTCGCGCTGAAGAAACATACAGGGGGACCGGCGCCCGAAGCGGTGGACAGGACGATATCCGGGATAAAAGAAAGAATCGACGAACATGCCGGATGGATTAAACAACACGGGGAGCGCTTGCAGGAAGCTATCCGGGTTGTGGATAAGACACGCAGAGAGATACTTCATAATTTGAAGAAAACATCTCAATAAATGGAACAGTTTCATCCTCTCATTCAAAAATGGTTTATCGAGCGCTTCGGCAGCCCGACCGATATTCAGCTCAATGCCTGGCCTGTAATATCTCAAGGCAGCCACGCCTTGATAACGGCGCCCACCGGAAGCGGTAAAACACTAACAGCTTTTCTATGGTCTATCGATCGGCTCATCACCGGGAAATGGCCTCCGGGAGCTGTGCGGGTGCTCTACATCTCACCTCTCAAGGCGCTGAACAACGACGTTCAGAAAAATTTACTTGATCCTCTTTCAGACCTGAAGGCTGTTTTCGAGCGTGAAAACAAACCTTTCCCTGAAATTACCGTCCTTACACGAAGCGGCGACACCCCGTCAAGGGAAAGGCTGCAAATGCAGAGGAAACCTCCGGCCATACTCATTACAACACCGGAAAGCCTCAATATTCTTCTTGCATCACCTAAAAATCGCACACTGCTCCAGGGCATTACCACTGTAATCCTGGATGAAATCCACAGCGTTCTCGGGGGAAAACGTGGTATTCACCTTATAACCGCCGTCGATCGTCTCATACTCCTATCGGGGGAATTCCAGAGGATCGGCCTCACCGCTACCATACGTCCTGTCGATAAAGCGGCCGCTTTTCTAGGCGGATACCGTCTCGAGGGAAATCTTTACCGAAAACGTGATGTAGTCGTTGTACAGTCCGACAAACCCAAAAAGATCAGCGTTCAGGTGTCCTTCCCCGAAGACGCCCGCGAAAAACTACGGGACGACAGCTGGTGGGATGCTTTGATAGACCGATTCAAAGAGATCATTCTCTCTCACCGAAGCACTCTCTTTTTCGCCAACTCCCGGAGGCTTGTCGAGAAGGTTGCCCGCCTGATAAATGAAAACGAAGAAAAACCCCTGGCCTATTCGCACCACGGATCGCTTTCACGGGAGTTACGTATGGTGGTGGAAAAGAAACTCAAGGCGGGTGAACTACCGGCCATTGTAGCCACCAATTCTTTGGAACTTGGAATCGACATCGGCGCCATCGACGAAGTGGTTTTGATACAAACACCCCCTTCTCTCTCCTCGGCTGTGCAGAGGATCGGTAGAGCGGGACACAGTGTGAATGCCACCAGTTACGCAAGGATCTTTCCCACACACGGAAGAGATTTCCTGGAAGCCGTTGTAACGGCAGAAGCCGTCTCCCGGCAGGACATCGAAGAGATCCATCCTTTAATGGGCGCCCTGGATGTCCTCGCACAGATCCTTGTTGCCATGACTTCGGTTCAGGTTTGGAACCGTGATGAGCTCTACACATTCATTAAAACCACCTACCCGTACCATGAACTGAATAGGGATCGATTCGACCTGGTTTTAGAAATGCTTGCCGGGCGTTACGACGACACCCGAATCCGCGAATTGAAACCCAGGATAACGATAGACCGAATCGACAATACGGTGGAAGCAAAGGAAGGGGTTCGGTACCTGATTTACCTGGCCGGGGGAACCATACCGGACAGGGGCTATTACACTCTCCGCATTCAGGACTCCAAAGCGAAAATAGGAGAGCTGGACGAGGAATTCGTCTGGGAACGTTCTGTAGGCGAAACATTCACCCTGGGTAATCAGACATGGCGCATTCAAAAGATCGATCACAAGGATGTGGAAGTATTGCCCGCAGGCGATCCGTCCAATCTTACTCCATTCTGGAAAGCCGAACAAAGAAACCGCGATTTTTACCTGTCTGAAAAAATATCTGCCTTTCTTGAAGAGTGGAATGGGAAACTCGATCGATCAAACAGTATGGATGAGCTGCAAACTCGCTACAGCATAGATACAACTTCTGCCGGTGAGCTTCTAAGCTTCCTTCGGCGGCAGAAAAAGAACACCGGAACGGACCTTCCCCACCGGTATCATCTGCTCATCGAGCACTTTAAGGACGCGGGGGGAAGAAAAGGTATGGAGCAGGTCGTTCTGCACACCCTCTGGGGCGGAAAGGTCAATCAGCCTTTCGCTGTTGCCCTCTCCCAGGCCTGGGAAGACAAATACAATTTCGCCCTCGAAGTTTATAACGACGATGACGCCATCATGCTCCTCCTCCCCGATGGCTTCGACTGTGCCTCGCTCATGAACCTGGTTAAAGCGGATAAACTCGATTCTCTTCTCCGGCGAAAACTGGAAAAGACAGGTTTCTTTGGCGCTCGATTTCGAGAGGCGGCCGGAACGGCTCTCCTGCTGCCCCGGGCGGGTTTTAAAAAGAGAACTCCCTTCTGGCTGAATCGTTTGCGAAGTAGAAAACTCTTAGCCTCCGTCCTGAAATATGAAGATTTCCCGATCCTTGTGGAGACCTGGAGAGCCTGCCTTCAGGATGAATTTGACATTCCCCGGCTTACAGTCCTGCTGGAAGAAATCAGGCGTGGAATTATCAAGGTGACTGAAGTCCGAACGAACGTTCCCTCTCCTTTCTCTTCCAGCCTGATATGGCGGCAGACAAACTTTTATATGTATGAGGACGATACACCGAAGTCAGGACAGGTTTCCCGGCTGCGACCAGATTTCATCAAGGAGGCCCTTGTCTCGTACCGGCTCAGACCGGAGCTTCCGCCTGCCCTGATTAAAAGTTTTGTCGCGAAACTTCAGAGAACCGCGGAGGGTTACGCTCCCTCCTCTGCAAGGGAACTCCTGGATTGGTTAAAAGAGCGGCTGTTTATTCCGGCAGAGGAGTGGAAGGAGCTGATTGCCGCCATCGAAAGAGATTATAATATAAGCGGGGAGTCTCTCTATGAAGAACTCGCCGGTAAAACTGCCATAGTGGATTTTCCAGGGTCTGAAAGCTCTGTTTTTCTTGCCCTTGAAAATCTCACTCGAGTGTTGACATGCCTTGGGATGGAGCTCGATGCGGTGAAGGTGTTTTCCCTAAAGAAAGAACCGCTGCCTGCCGGGTTATTGGAGAAACTGCCCCGCGTAAGAACGGGGACTTCACCGACCGATGCTCCTTCCGCCGGCACAGAAAGTCTGGCACAACTAACTGGTGAGTGGTTGCGGTACTACGGTCCGCT